>JBKHDS010000173.1:0-5564 GCA_046541215.1 Nitriliruptoraceae bacterium | reverse complement strand
CCGGTGACCTGGGCGAGCTGCTGTGGGCGGCGGCCACCGGGAGCGTCGCCGGCCACGAGGTCACCTGGCGTCCGGACGCGGCGGTGACCGTGGTCCTGGCCTCGGGCGGGTACCCGGGCAGCTACCCGACGGGCGTGCCGATCGCGGGCGTCGACGCGGCCGCGGCGCTGACCGATGTCGAGGTGTTCCATGCCGGCACCCGCCGGGAGGAGGGGGGGCAGCTCGTGACGGCGGGTGGCCGGGTGTTCGCGGTCACCGCGCTCGGCGCGAACGTCGCGGCGGCTCGGGCTCGGGCCTACGAGGCGGCGGAGCGCATCACCTTCGACGGGGTGCACCGGCGCAGCGACATCGCCGCAGGCGTGTGAGGGTTGGTCCAGCCCCCGCCCTGGACCCGAAGGTCGGGTATGGCCCGTGCGCTGATTCTGCTGCTGTCCCCGCTGCTGCTCCTGCTGCTCGTCGGCTGCGCTGACCCGGTGACCGAACCGCAGGCCGGCGACGGGTCCGCCGGCGGCGAGCGGGGTGGCGAGGACGGCTCGGCGCAGGAGCCCGAGGACGGCTCGGCACCGAGCTACGCACCGGAGGACCCGGCCGACGACGGACCGGACGACGGGCGGCAGGCGACGCCGGGAGACCCCGACGCTCCGGAGGCGGACGCAGCCCCGCGGCCGGCCGCCTGCGAGGGGCCGGTCGTCGCCGCGGTGGGTGAGCGGATCGATGCGCAGCTCGCGGCCTTCGCGCGCCGCGACTTCCCTGCAGCGCTGGCCGAGGCGAGCCCGGGGTTCCAGGCCGGCACCGACGCCGAGGCCTTCCGCCGTCTGATCGAACGTGACTACGCCCTGCTCCTCGAGGACGCCAGCGCCGAGGTGGAGCGGTGCGCCCAGCCGCGGGCGGACGTCAGCGACGTGGTCGCGGTCATCGCGACCGAGGACGGCACCCGCACCCGCTTCCTCTACCGTCTCCGGCTCGAGGAGCAGCGGTGGGGGATCGAGGCAGCCGTCCGGCTCGATCCGCCGCCCGCCACCGCCTGACGCACCACACCGCAGCGCGAAGGCATCGCGCGCGGTGCCGCCGTGACCGAGCCTCCCACGCCAGCCCCCGAGGAGCACCGATGGACGCCGCGACCTGGGACGAACGCTACGCCGGGGCTGACCTGGTCTGGTCCGCCGGCCCGAACGTCTTCGTCGCCGAGCAGCTCGCCGACCACCCCCGCGGCCGGGCGCTGGACGTCGCCGCGGGGGAGGGGCGCAACGCGATCTGGCTCGCCGAGCAGGGCTTCGAGGTCGAGGCGCTCGACTTCTCCGAGGTCGCGGCGGCCAAGGGTCGGCAGCTCGCCGCGCACCGCGGGGTCGCTGTGATCTTCACCGTGGCGGACGTCACCGAGCCGCTCACCGTCGCGCCCGCCGATGTCGTGCTCGTCGCCTACCTGCACCTGCCCCGGGAGGTGGAGCGGGACGTGCTGCGGCGGGTCGCAGACCTGGTGGCACCGGGCGGCACCTTCCTGCTCGTTGCACACGCCCGCCGCAACCTCACCGACGGCGTCGGGGGGCCATCGGACCCGTCGGTGCTGCCGACCCCCGGGGAGGTCACCGCTGCGCTGACGGGCACCGGGCTCGAGGTGGTCGAGGCCGAGGAGGTGACCCGCGAGGTCGAGGTGGACGGTGCCACGCGCACCGCGATCGACGTGCTGGTCCGCGCGGTGCGCCCCTGACCAGCCGCAGACGGCCGGTCGAGGCGCCCCGCGATACGGCCCCCGGACCCGGTGCTGCCGACCCATCGGTGAGCGGCAGTTCCGCGTTCGCCCAGGCGGTGGATGGCTAGCCGCTGGTCAGCGGCAGTTCCGCGTTCGCCCAGGCGGTGGATGGCTAGCCGTTGGTGAGCGGCAGTTCCGCGTTCGCCCAGGCGATGATGCCCCCGTCCACGTCGACGACGTCGCGGAAGCCGAGGTCCGCGAGCAGCGGGTGGAGATGACCGGAGCGGCTCCCCGAGCGGCAGTACAGGAGGACGGGCGCGTCCGTATCGAGCTCCGACAGCTCCGCCTGGAGCGTCGGCCCGTAGAAGTCGATGTTGATCGCGCCGGGCAGGCGGGCCTGGGCGTACTCCGCCGGGGTGCGCACGTCGAGCACGATCGCGTTCGGGTCGTCGAGCCGTGCGGCGGCTTCGGTCGCCGGCACGGCACGGATCCCGGGTGGGACGTCGGTCATGGTCACAGCTCCTGGTCGTCGGTCTCGGGTGGCAGGCCGACCCAGCGTGCGGTCCCGTCGGTCGTGAGTTCACGCTTGAAGACGGGCACGCGGGCCTTAACCGCCTCCAACGCCGCGCGGGAGGCCTGGTATGCCGCCTCACGGTGTGGGCTCGAGCAGGCGACCAGGATCGTGTGGTCACCGACCGCCAGGTCACCCAGGGCGTGCAGCAGGGCGATGCCCGTGAGCTCGGGGGTCGCGGCGAGGGTCTCGGCCGCGATGGCAGCGAGCTCCCTCTCCGCCATCGGCTCGTAGGCGGAGTACTGCAGCTGGATCACCCCGGCCAGGCCCGGTGCGTGGTCGCGGACGGTGCCGAGGAACAGCGTGGTCGCGCCAGCTGCTGGGTGGCCGATGCGCGCGATCGCCCCCTCGACGTCGATCGGCGGCGTGACGAGGCCGGTCAGCACCGCAGGGCCGGGTTGGTCCTCGCCGTGCGCCGAGCCACCGGCGACCGGTGGCAGGAGCGCCACCTCAGCGTCGGGTGGAACCACCTGGTCGCCGCGTGCGACCTCCAGATCGACGGCGACCGTGACGTGGGAGAGCAGCGGTGCCAGCTGCGGGTGCGCCGAGGCGATCGCTGCTCGCAGCTCCGCCACCGTCACCTCGCCGTCCTCTGGTAGCTCCACCTCGAGCTCGCGTCCGCCGACCTGCTCCGTGAGCCCGCCGTAGACCCGGATACGCATGGTTGTCCTTCGTCCCACTGGACGGTCGCCGTCCACACCCGTGGCGTCGGGGTCGGCTCTCGTCGCGAGCCAGGCGGCCAGCGCGGTGGGCAGGCTACCGGCGGAGCACACGGTCGGGCCCGGTCGCTCCTCCCCGCTCGGGTACCGTGCCGCCGCATGGAGATGTCCTCGTCCAGTGGTGACGTCCGGGACCGGCTCGGACGGCCCGTGACGGACCTTCGTGTGTCGGTCACTGACCGGTGCAACCTGCGCTGTACCTACTGCATGCCGCGGGAGCTGTTCGGCCCGGACCATGCGTTCCTGCCCCGGGAGGAGCTCCTGTCCTTCGAGGAGCTCACCCGGCTCGTGCGGGTCTTCGCCCGACTCGGCGTCCGCAAGGTCCGGCTCACCGGCGGGGAGCCGCTGCTGCGGCGGGACCTGGCGCAGCTCGTCGCTGAACTGCACGCGATCGACGGCATCGAGGACCTGGCGCTCACGACCAACGGGACCCTGCTGCCGTTCCACGCGGCTGAGCTCGCCGCTGCGGGCCTCGACCGGGTCACGATCAGCCTCGACGCCCTCGACGACGCCACCTTCCAGGCGGTCGGCGACACGAAGCTGTCGGTCTCCTCGGTGCTCGCCGGCGTCGCGGCGGCCCAGCAGGCGGGGCTGAGGATCAAGGTCAACACCGTCCTGCAGCGCGGGGCGAACGAGGATCAGATCGAGGCGATCGCCGGGTGGGCACGCGACGTCGGTGTGGTGGTCCGGTTCATCGAGTTCATGGACGTCGGCACGACCAACGGCTGGGTCCGGACCCACGTCGTGCCGGCCGCCGAGGTGGTGGAGCGGCTCAGCGCCCGGTGGCCGCTCGAGCCGGTCGAGCCGACCCGCCCCGGCGAGGTCGCCGAGCGGTACCGCTACCTCGACGGTCGCGGCGAGGTCGGGGTCATCGCGAGCGTCACCCGCCCCTTCTGCCGGACCTGTGTGCGGGCGCGGCTGTCGGCGATCGGTGAGCTGTTCACCTGCCTGTTCGCGCCCACCGGGACGGACCTGCGCGCGGTGCTGCGTGGTGGTGTGGATGATGCGGCGCTGGAGGAGGCGGTGGCCACGGTGTGGCGTGGCCGGACCGACCGGGCCTCCGAGCTTCGCAGCGAGGACGGCCTGCGCGGCCCACGTGTCGAGATGTCCTACATCGGCGGCTGAGCCGGGTTCGGGAACCACCCCGTCGTTCGGGGCGGAGGCTCGGACCGGCACGCGCCCGCCGAGCGCACGCCGGGCCGCTGTCCCTCGGGTGTTCGGACCGGTGGGACGGGCCCTGACCCTCCGTCTGGCGTGCACCCTGCGCGCGCGTGCGGTGTCAACGGGCGTGCGGATCCGTCGTCGCGGTTCGCCTCACCCTCTCTCGCCCGAAGCCGTCGTCGCTCGTTCCCCTCGCTGAGGCGCGGTTAGAGCGGCGGTTGTCCGGTCATATCGCGACGGTGTGCGTTGGCCGCGCGCTGGAAACGCTTGCTTGCCCAACCTTGGGACAGGGAGCACGAACCCTGCGTACGGTCCCGTCCTGCCCTTCGTGTACGGGAGCAGGGAGCGGTACCGGTCGGGAGCCCGGTACCGGATCGCCAGGTCCACGTCCGTCCGGTGGTCGGGAGCCCACCGGACGGACGGCGGACCGGCTCATCGTTCCGCGATGGACGCGTCGGCGTCGTGCGCGGTCCGGCCCGCCAGGAGGTCGATCGCGTGCGGGAGCAGTCCGATGATCGCTTCCAGGCTCTCAGTCGCGCCACGTGGGCTGCCCGGGAGGTTCACCACCAGCGAGCGTCCGCGGAGGCCACAGACACCGCGTGACAGGTCGGCCATCGGCGTGATGGCCCGGCCGGCGGCGCGCATCGCCTCGGCGAGCCCGGGAGCCTCGCGTTCGATGACGTCCCGGGTCGCCTCGGGCGTGACGTCGCGGGGAGCGAAGCCCGTCCCGCCGGTCACCGCGATCACGCGGACGTCATCCACATCGGCGAGTCGGCGCAGCATCGCGGCGATCGTCGCACGCTCGTCCGGCACCACCTCGGCGCGTGCGACCGTGAAGCCGTGGGCGCGCAGCACCTCGGCGACCGCAGGGCCGCTCGCATCGGTCCGCAAGCCGCGGGACACGGTGTCGCTGGTGGTGACGACCGCAGCGAGGCGGCGTGGCCCGTCGGGGTCGGCCCCGTGGGCTTGATGGTGCGGTTGGTCGTGCTCCCGGCCCGGGTGATCGCCCTCGGTCCCGGGCGGTGTACCGCCGCGCTCCGCGTGCGGGTGGTCGGGCCCCTCACCCCGTGGTAGGTCAGGGGCGCGGCCGGGGTCCGTGGCCTGCGATGGCATCGGTCGGTTCCCTCCGTGCGATCAGGTCGCGGCCCGAGCCTACGGGGCAGGCGGTGAGATGCGCCGCTGACGTCCTCCTCGCGGGTTGCCCGTCGCGCCGGTGCGCCGCGGTGGTGGCGTCGAGGTGGTCGGTCGCGGAGGTCCACCGCGGAGGTCCACCGCGGTGGGCTGCCGCGCAGCGAGGGCGCGGGCGGGCTGCGGGTGGACCACGGCGGGAGCGTTCTCGCCTCGGCCGGCGCGTTCTCGCCGCGGCCTAGGCTGCTGGCCGCAGGCACCGGCGAGCAGCGAGGTGACGGCGATGATCGAGGGG
>JBKHDS010000172.1:0-5570 GCA_046541215.1 Nitriliruptoraceae bacterium | reverse complement strand
ACGTCCGGGAAGGGCGCTCCCTCGAGCTTCCTCGGCACGTCGAGCTCCAGCACCTTCACGAAGGCGCGGGCCAGGTCGCCCCGCACGATCGGCTCGGAGGGGCAGTACCGATCCGGGCCGCACGGCTTCAGCACCCCGGCGTCGGTCAGCCGCTCCACGGCCGCTGCGTGGTCGCCGGCCGGGTTCACGTCGGCGAACCGCCCTCCGTGCCGGCGCCAGTCGGTCTCGGGTGCCCGAGGCTGCACGTTGGCTGCGACCACGTCATCACGCTCGAGTGCCGCGACCAGCGAGTGGTACGGGTTGATGCGGTGCCAGCCCTCATCGCCCTTGACATGGATCTCGAAGTGCAGATGCGACTGGATGCCCTTGCCGTTGCCCGAGTCGCCGTTCCACCCGATCACCTCGCCACGCTCGACCCGCAGCCCGTTGGCCCGGCCCGACGACTCGATGGCCTGGACGATGCGTGGGGCGTAGGCGTGCTCGATCCCCCCCGCGTCGTCGTCGAGCCACCGGCCGTTGCGGTCCTTGGACGGGGTGTCGTTGTTGAGGTGGACGTAGCTGTAGCGCCGGCCGTCATCGCCGTTGATCGTGAGCATCCAGCCCCAGTCCGGCTCGGGGTTCGGGGCGTAGGAGATGGTCCCGCCGACCGCTGCGACGATGGCACGGTGCTTCGGCCCGAGGATGTCGGTCGCGCCATGCAGCCGGGACCCACCCCCGCGCAGCGCGAGGAAGTCGTTGCTGAAATGGAAGTCCGAGGGGCCCGCGACCGGGAAGGTCAGGTCGACCTCCTGCGGGGTGGTGTCCACCGCCGGTGTCTGCGGCAGGTCCGCTGGTGCGGGGGTGATCGCCACCGCTGGCACGGCGAGGCTGGCCACCAGCAGCACGGCGCTCGCCAGCGTCGCGGAGGGCAGCGAGCGGTGCCGGGACCGCTCGGGCGGCGGCTGGACGCGGAGGCGGGGGCGCCGGCCGAAGCGCGGGTGGGGGCGCTGGGCGACGCGCGGGCGAGGATGGGCTGACAGGGGCATCGTGGCGCTCCGGGGTCGACCAGGGTGGGCGGCGATGCGTCGGGGCTGGCGCCGAGGTAGCGCGTGCCGCGCCCCCGACGGACCGACACCTCCACGGAGGTATCGGCACGACCCGAGACCGACCTGAGCGTCACCTCGGCCCCCGCGCCGTATCGGCCACCACCGGCTCCGCCGGGGCTGGGGTCCCCGGCGGTAGGCTTCTGGACGTCCCGCCCCCTGGATGGAGCCTGCTCGTGGACCTGTCGATCGTTGGTGTCGGTCATGTCGGTCTGGTCACGGCGGCGGTGTTCGCCGACCTCGGCCACCGGGTCATCGGGTTGGATGACGATGCCGACAAGCTCGCGACCCTTCGCGCCGGCGGCGTGCCCTTCCACGAGCCCGGCCTGCCGGAACTCCTCGAGCGGGTCACTGGCGACGGGTCGCTCACCTTCACCGGCGACCTCGAGGAGGCGGTCCACCACGCCGAGGTGGTGTTCGTCTGCGTCGGCACGCCACCGCTGCCCGGCGGGGGTCCCGACCTGCGCTTCGTGGAGCGCGTGGGCCAGCAGGTCGCCCGCCACGCCACAAGGGAGCTCGTGCTGGTGGAGAAGTCCACCGTGCCCGCGAACACCGGCGCCCGCCTGACCCAGGTCATCGCCCGGGAGAGGGCGGCGCTCGGCCGCGGGGAGCTGGCGGTCCACGTGGCGTCGAACCCGGAGTTCCTGCGCGAGGGCGTGGCGGTCAAGGACACCGCCGAGCCGGACCGCATCGTCTACGGCACCGCCTCCGACTTCGCCCGCGACAAGCTGCGTGAGGTCTACGCCCCGATGGTCGAGCGGGTCGGCTGCCCCGTGGTGGAGACCGACGTGCCGACCGCGGAGCTGATCAAGCACGCCTCCAACGCCTTCCTCGCCACCCGCCTGTCCTTCATCAACGCCGTCGCCAACGTGTGCGACCGGGTCGGTGCTGACATCGAGGTGGTGGCGGAGGGGATGGGCTACGACGCGCGGATCGGGCCGGCGTTCCTCAGCGCCGGACTGGGCTACGGCGGGTCGTGCTTCCCGAAGGACGTGGACGCCTTCGCCTACATCGCCCGCGAGGTCGGCTACGAGTTCCGCCTGCTCGAGGAGGTGCGGGCGGTCAACGCGGGGCAGCGCAAGGTCGTGCTCGACCGGCTGCGCGATGAGCTGTGGCACCTGCAGGACAAGACCGTCGCCATCCTCGGCGCCGCCTTCAAGCCGGGAACCGACGACCTGCGCGAGGCGCCAGCGCTCTACCTCGCCCGTGACCTGCTCGCCGAGGGTGCCCACGTGCGCATCTACGACCCCGTCGCCCTGGAGGGTGTCGCCGCCGAGCTCCCCGAGGTGGAGCTGGTGACCGACCCGATGGAGGCCGTCCGGGGGGCTCATGCCGCGGTCATCGCGACCGAGTGGGACGAGATCGCCTCGCTGGACCCGGTCGATCTGAAGGAGGCGCTCGGCTACCCGATCGTGGTCGACGGGCGCAACTGCCTGGACGCCGAGGCGGCACTCGCCGCCGGGTTGCACTACCACGGCATCGGCCGTGGCCACCTCCGGAGCCGGTGATGCCGCACGCCCCCGACGTCTCGATCGTCCTGCCGCTGTACAACGAGGTCGGCCACCTCGACGCGGAGTTCGGCCGGATCGTCGCCGCGATGGAGGCGTCGACGTACCGCTGGGAGATCCTCGCGGTCGACGATGGCTCGACGGACGGGACCCGGGAACGGCTGCGGGAGCTGGCGGCCGCGGACGAGCGCATCCGGCTCTTCGAGCACCGCCGCAACCTCGGCTCCGGCGGAGCGCGCCGGACGGGGACCGCGGCTGCGCGTGGCCGGTTCGTGGTGTGGACCGACGTGGACATGACCTACCCCAACGACCGGATCCCGTGGCTGGTGGACCAGCTGGGTGAGGATGACCAGCTCGTCGGGGCGCGCACCACGGAGGAGGGGACCCACAAGCTCGCGCGGGTGCCGGCGAAGTGGGTCATCCGGCGGCTCGCCCAGTACCTGACCCAGCAGCCGATCCCGGACCTCAACTCCGGGTTCAGGGTCTTCAAGCGTGAACACGCGGTGCGGTACCTGCACCAGCTGCCCAAGGGCTTCTCGTGCGTGACGACGATGACGATGTCGTTCATGACCGACGGGCTCAGCGTCGCCTACGTCGACATCCCCTACGCCGCGCGCAAGGGGGAGTCCAAGTTCCACTGGTACCGCGACACCCGCCGCTACCTCCTGCAGGTGGTGCGCATGGTGCTCAGCTACGAGCCGCTCCGGGTGTTCATGCCTATCGGGCTCGCGCTGCTGTTCCTCGGGCTGGGCAAGGTGGGCTTCGACCTGGTGACCAAGGACCTGCGGATCGCCACGAACACCCTGCTGCTGCTGTTCGCCGCCTTCCAGGTCATCTCGATCGGGCTGCTCGCGGACCTCGTGGTGCGGGTGAGCCGACCGAAGGTGGAGACGGTGCCGGTGCCGGAGCCGAGCGAGGCCGAGGTGCCCGCGGCGACCTCGGGCTGAGCGCCAGGGTGCGCCCTAGCTGAGCCCGTGCGGCATGTGCGCGGCGGGGTCCGCGTTCCTGAAGACCTGACGCTGCGTGACCGATACCTCACGTGGAGCGAGCAATCCTGTCTCTGGCGCGCTCCGGCGGAGGCCGATCGTGTCGCGAGCAGCCCGACCAGGACGCTCCCGCTTCCTCCTGGTCGGGGCGGTCCTGCTGGCGCTCGGGGCCGGTCTGGTCCCGCCGGCTGCCGCAGCGGCAGAGGACCCGCAGCGCGTCCTCGTCACCTACGCCGAGCAACGCACGGCGGCGGAGGTGGCCGCACAGCTTCAGCCTCACGTCGAGGTTGAGGTGAGGGCGGCGGACCACGTCGATCGCACCGCCCTGCACGTCCTGGAGGTCCCGACCGCTGCGGCGCTGAGGGGGCTCGTGCGCGTACTCGAGGCCACCCCCGGCGTGCTCGCCGTGGAGCGCGACCAGATCATCCGCCCCTCCCACGAGGTCCACCAGGTGCTGCCGCTCCCGGCCGCGGCCGATCCGGCCCAGACCGTGCCCGGGGCCGTCGCGACAGCCAGCGTCACCGCCGCGGCACTGCCACCGGCCTGGGGACTGCGCAACCTCGGGCAGGGCCTTGACGGTCGCGAGGGCCGCGCCGGCATCGACGTCGGCGCGCACGACGCCTGGCCCCACGCCGATGGGGAGGGCGTCGTCGTGGCGGTGGTCGACAGCGGCGTCGACCTCGACCACCCGCTGCTCGAGGGTCGGATCTGGACCAACCCCGAGGAGCGGGCCGACGGGCGCGACACCGACGGCAACGGCTACGTCGACGACCTGCACGGCTGGAACTTCGCCAACGGTAACGACCGGGTCTTCCTCGACGCCGAGGCCGACAGCCACGGCACCCACGTGGCCGGCATCATCGCCGCGACCGAGCTGTCCGGCAGCGGGTTCCAGGGTGTCGCGCCGCGCGCCTAGATCATGCCGTTGCGCTTCATCGACGGCGTCGAGGGGCGGGGCTCGGACGCGATCGCCGCGATCCGCTACGCGATCGCCCACGGAGCGGACGTCATCAACGCGAGCTGGGGCTCGCCGGACGCCTCGCCGGCGCTGCGCACCGTGCTGGCCGAGTCACCGGTGCCGGTGGTGATCTCCGCCGGCAACAACGGCCGTTCGCTCGACACCGACCCCTGGTACCCGGCCGCCGACGACCTCGACACCACCGTCGTGGTGTCCTCCGTGGGGATCGACGGGGAGCTGTCGGAGTTCAGCAACCACTGCGCGCGGCTGGTGGATGTCGCAGCACCGGGGGAGCTGATCCTGTCGACCTGGCCGGGGGAGCGCCTCGCGCTCTCCAGCGGCACGTCGATGGCGGCACCCTTCGTGTCCGGGGTGCTGGCGCTCGCGCTCCAGCACCACCCGGAACTGACCGCCGAGGAGGCGGTCGAAGCGGTGCGTGACACGGTCCGGCCGCTCGAGACGACCGCGGCCACGGTGGCCGGCGGGATCGTCCGCGCCCCGGCGCTCCTCGACCACCTCGGCACCCGCGTGGCCGCCTGCCCCGAGGTGGACCCGGATGCGCTGCCCTTCGGGGACGTCAGTGGCACGAGCCCGCACCGCGACGCGGTGGCCTGCCTGCTGGACCGTGGGGTGGCCCAGGGGGTCAGCGCTGAGGCGTTCGGCTCCGAGCGGGGCCTGAGCCGGGCGCAGATCGCCAGCCTCGTGGCCCGCACGCTGCGTGAGGCCGGCGTGACGCCGACCGTCCCGAGTGACGGGCGCTTCGACGACGTCGCCGCCGAGAGCGTGCACCACGACGCCATCGAGGCGCTCGCCGCGGTCGGCATCGTCGAGGGCCGCACCGCGACGACCTACGACCCGAGCGCCACGACCTCACGCGCGGAGCTCGCCGCGGTCGTCGCCAGGGCGGCGGAGTTCCTCGCCGAGGGGGAGGTCCGTGCCCGCGGGCCGGGCTTCGCCGACACGGCCGGGGTCGCTGACGAGCCGTGGATCGACAAGGCCGCGGGCCTGCGCATCGTGCTCGGCCGCACCCCGGAGG
>JBKHDS010000171.1:0-5585 GCA_046541215.1 Nitriliruptoraceae bacterium | reverse complement strand
CCTCAGCGGTGGGCTCGTCCTCAGCGGCGGGCTCGTCCTCAGCGGCGGGCTCGTCGAGCCCTCGCATCGTGACCGCGGAGGGCGAGGACGTGACGGCACCGGGGGGCTCGGCGTGGGCCACGGACACCCCGACGGTCGGCGCCGTCGCCACCGTGACCAGCGCGGTCGCGACCACGGTCCCCGCCGCCCGCTGCACGACCTGCCGCACGAGCGGAACGCTGACGGCGTGCGTGAAGCGCATGAGCCGCGCAGCCTGGAGGGCCTGCGCCGTGACGCCGAGGACGGTGGTCACGAGCAGGTACCAGCCGAGCACGAGCAGCAGCAGTCGGAGCACCGCCATGACCACGATGAGCGGGTCGGCCCCGCTCGCCCAGGCCCACCACGCCCCGGCCTCAGGGGCTGGGATCGCCAGCGCTCCGCCACCCAGCAGGTGACCGCCCGCGAGCACCAGCCCGAGCAGCATGACCCAGGCAGCGAGCACCATCCACGATCGCGCCATCCGCATCCCCCATCTCACGCGGCGTGCCCAGCCTACCCTCCCGTACCCTACGATGCATATCGGTCTATCTCGTTGTTGATGACGGAGGGATGCAGGTGCCGGTCGGACGCCACAGACCGCGGGCTCGCGAGGAGGGCTGCGCACCGCCGGTGGAGGTCCTGCGGGCTGAGCTCGTGGGCTCCCCCGGGCGGCTGGTGCGGGTGACCCGGGTCAGCGGCGCCGCCGCAGCGCAGCGCACCGAGGACCAGGTGGCGCGGTGGTGCGAGGTGGCACACCCCGTCCTCATCCCGATCTCGCACCGCACACGGGAGCCGGGCGGCATCCTCCTGACCAGCCCCAGCGCGGCCGTTCGCCCGCTGGCGAGCACGCGGTGGCACACCGACGCACGCGACCCGGCGGTGCTGGCCTCGATCGGAGCTCGCATCGCCTCCGGCCTGCAGGCGCTGCATGCGCGGGGGGTCGTGCACGGCGCGGTGAACGACCACACGATCCTCCTCGGTCCCGGCAGCAGCATCCTGCTGGATGGCCCCTGGCACGCCGGCTGTCCCGGGAGCCCGCGTCCCGACGCGGTCCGCCTGCGACGAGGGCCACAGCGGCACACCGGCCGGGAACGGCACGGCCGCGAGGACCTGACGGTGATCGACGACACCCCGACGCCGCTCGACGACCTCCGGGCACTGGCCGCGACCCTGCTGGCACAGCTCGAGGGTCCGTCCTCACCAACGGGACGGCCGGACCGGCTCGACGAGGTCGTCGCCGCCCTCACTGACCCGGACGATCGGGTGGCCAGGATCAGCGACCGCCTCCGGTCGCGCGCGCCGATCTCCCCGCGCCAGGAGCGACCGGCCGCGCCAGCACGGCCTCCCGCGGCAGCGCGCGCAGCCGAAGCTCCTGCGCCGCAACCGCCGGGGCGCCGCGTCACACCGCTGGCAGGAGTGCGCCGGCGGCAGCTCCATCGGCGCTCCCGGCTCGCGCTCGTCGCCCTGGCGGTCACGTCGATCGCGGCCACGGTCACGGTCGCAGCCACCGCGGGACACCTCGCCAGCCCAACGGCGGACCGACGTGGGACGACCGACCGACCGGACCTGGCGGAGACCGCAGGGTCGACCACCTCACCGCCGGCTGCGACGGAGCCACCCGCACCGGCCCCGCCCCCCGCCCGACCGGTCTGCGCGGACACCGCGCCGCCGCCGGGTCCTGGACGGCTCGTGCTCGCGGACCTCGCGGGCGTCGGGTGCCGCGCCCCCGTCCGGATAGACGGCGAGCGGCTGGTGGTCGCGCGACCCGAGGCTCGCTCAGTGGAGGTGGAGCTCGACCTCGAGATCGGCGATCAGGTCCGCCTCGGCGACCTCGACGCCGACGGGCGTGACGAGGTCCTCGTCTACCGCCCGGGGACCGGGGAGCTGTTCCGCTTCCCCACGCTCGCCGAGCCCGGCGAGGTCCGCCACGCCGAGGTCCAGGCGACCGGCTCGCGCGGCGGGACCGCGACCATCGTGCGCAGCGCGACGGGAGCCGACCGGCTCGAGGTGCGTGGCGGCAGCACCGAGTGACCGGGTCCGCGAACCGAGGCAGGATCCTCGCGCGGGGCCTGGCGAGGATCGGCTCCACCATCCAGCCCGGCTGCGCTCAGGACGTTCCGGAGAAGTCGAAGCGGATCTGGGCGAGCTGCTCGTGCTCGCCCGGGACCTCGATGGGGTACTCGCCCGAGAAGCAGGCGGTGCACAGCTTCTCCCGCTGGTGCGGGGTGGAGGCGATCAGCCCGTTCAGCGAGATGTAGTGCAGCGTGTCGCACCCGATGAAGTCCCGGATCTCCTCGACCTCGAGGTCGGCCCCGATCAGCTCGGCGCGCGAGGCCATGTCGATGCCGTAGTAGCAGGGGTTGGCCACCGGCGGCGAGGTGATCCGCAGGTGCACCTCGACGGCGCCGGCCTCGCGCAGCATCGCCACGAGCTGCCGGGCGGTGTTGCCACGCACGATCGAGTCATCCACGACCACCAGCCGCCGACCCTCGACGATCTCGCGCACCGGGGACAGCTTCAGTTTGATGCCGAGCTGGCGCAGCGACTGTGTCGGCTGGATGAAGGTGCGGCCGACGTAGCGGTTCTTGACGAGCCCATCGGCGAAGGGCAGCCCGGTCTCCGCGGCGTAGCCGGCGGCGGCATCCCGACCGGCCTCGGGCACGGGGATCACGATGTCCGCCTCCACCGGTGCCTCACGTGCGAGCTGCCGGCCCATGGACCTGCGCGCGTACAGCACGCTGCCACCGTCCTGCCGGTGGTCCGGGCGGGCGAGGTAGACCCACTCGAACAGGCAGAAGGTCGGGTTCGGCGGGGCGAAGCGGCGGCTGCGCAGCCCGTTCGCGTCGATGGTCACCACCTCGCCAGGGGCGACGTCGCGCACGTAGACGGCCCCGACGATGTCCAGCGCCGCGGTCTCGGAGGCGACCACCCACCCACCGGCCGGCAGGCGGCCGATCTGCAGCGGCCGGACCCCGTTCGGATCGCGGAAGGCGTGCAGGCGCTCCTCGTCCATGACCACCACGGAGTACGCGCCCTTCAGTCGGGGCGCGGTGCGCACGATCGCCTCCTCGAGGCTGACGTCCACGTCGCGGGCGAGCAGCGCCGCCATCAGCTCCGAGTCGTTGGCGGTGGGCTCCCCGAGCTCCCGGGCCAGCTGCGCGGTGTTGACGAGGTTGCCGTTGTGCCCCAGCGCCAGCCCCCCACCGGAGGGGGTCTCGCGGTACTGCGGCTGGGCGTTCACCCACGAGGAGGCGCCGGTCGTCGAATAGCGGCAGTGGCCGACGGCCAGGTGCCCCTCGAGCGCCGCGAGGCCGGTGTCGGTGAACACCTGGTTGACCAGCCCCATGTCCTTGTGCACCACGATGCGGCGACCGCTGGAGGCCGCGATGCCCGCCGACTCCTGCCCGCGGTGCTGCAGCGCGTAGAGGCCGAAGTAGGTCAGCCGCGCCACGTCCTCGCCGGGCGCGTACACCCCGATGACCCCGCACTCCTCACGAGGGCTGTCGAGGTCGTCGGCCGCACTGCCGGCGTCGAACGCGGCCTTGGGGGCCACCCGGGGATCGGCCGGCGGGGCCGAGGACTGCTCGGACGTCACAGGGACCTCGCTGGGGACGCGTCGACGGCGGCCACGGCACGGCGACCGCGGCGGGTCGATGGTAGCCCCCAGGCGCGACGGACCCTCGGCTGAGGCGAGCGTGGCCAGCGCGCGGGGGGTCATCGGGCAGCCGAGCGATCAGCCAAGCGGACCGTCAACCAACCGGACCGACCGCGTGCACATCCCTGCGCCCCCGCGCAGGGACCGAGCACCGAGACGACCGGTGCGCACCGAAACGCATGATCGCGTGCACATCCCTGCGCCCCCGCGCAGGGACCGACCATCCACCACCGCGCCCCGGGCTCAGCCGGCGAAGCCGAAGCCGCGGGCCTTGCCCGCGAGCTGCTGCTGGACCCGGTCGTCCTTCTCGCGCGAGGCCTGCCGCAGCTCCTCGCGGTGCTCGTCCAGCCGGGCGGTGAGCTCGGCGTCCCCGACGGCGAGGATCCTCACAGCCAGCAGCCCCGCGTTCTGCGCCCCACCGACCGCCACGGTCGCGACCGGGATCCCCGCCGGCATCTGCACGATCGACAGCAGCGAGTCGAGCCCGTCGAGGTGGCGCAGCGGGACGGGGACGCCGATGACCGGCAGCGAGGTCACGGACGCGAGCATCCCGGGCAGGTGGGCCGCGCCGCCGGCCCCGGCGATCAGCACCCGCAGCCCCCGCCCCGCGGCTTCCTGCCCGTAGGCCAGCATGCGCTCGGCGTCACGGTGCGCGGAGACGACGTGGACCTCGCAGCTGACCTCGAACCGCTCGAGGGCCTCGATCGCGGGCTCCATCGTGGGCAGATCCGAGTCGCTGCCCATGACGACCCCGACGAGCGGGCTCGGTCGCGTCTCGCTCATGCTCAGCTCCTCTCACTCACGGTGCCAGCAGCCGGGCCGCGGCCTCCCGGGCCCGGGCGAGCGCCACCTCGGCATCGGCACCGAGCACGGTGACGTGCCCGATCTTGCGATTCGGCCGTGACGCCTTGCCGTACAGGTGGACCGCCGCGTCGCCGATGGCCAGCGCCTGCGGTAGTCGCTCGGCGATCCGGTCCGGACCGTCGGGTCCGAGCAGGTTGACCAGGGCGGCTGCGGGCGCTCGCAGCGCGGTGTCCCCGAGCGGCCAGTCCAGCACCGCGCGGAGGTGGTTGTGGAACTGCGAGGTGGTGGCGGCCTCGATCGTGGCGTGGCCGGAGTTGTGGGGCCGGACCGCGAGCTCGTTGAGCGTGAGCCCTCCGGCCGGGTCCACGAACAGCTCCACGGCGATGATCCCGACCCCGTCCACCGCGTCGGCGACCTCGGTGCCGAGCCGGACGGCTGCCGCGGCGACCTCCGGCTCGATGCGGGCCGGCTGGACGAGCTCGACGAGCTGCCCGTCCCGCTGGACCGTCTCCACCACGGGGTAGCTCACCTGCTCACCACCGGGCCGGCGGGCGAGGACGACGGCGACCTCGACGGCGATGTCGACGTGCGCCTCGACCATCCAGCTGCCGCCGCGGGCGAGCACCGAGGTGACCTCGGCGATGCTGTGCACCACCTCGACACCCCGGCCGTCGTACCCGCCGCGGGTCGCCTTGCACACCACGGGCCAGCCGTACCGCGCCGCGAAGGCGGCAACGTCCTCGGGCTCGCGCACCGCGGCGAAGGCCGGGACCGGCAGCCCGAGGGCCGCGAGCTGGGTGCGGGCGTAGAGCTTGTCCTTCGCGAACAGCAGCGCGCCGGCGCTCGGGCGCACCGCGACCCCTTCGGCGGCCAGGGCCGCGAGGACGTCGTCGGCGACCAGCTCGTGGTCGAGGGTGACCACGTCGACGTCGGCGGCGAAGGCCCGGAGCGCCGCCTCGTCGTCGGCACGGCCGAGCCGGATCACCGCACCGGCCAGCGCCGCCGGCTCGTCGGCGTGGACGGCCAGGACGTGCAGGTCGATGCCGAGGTCGATCGCGGCGGCCTGGGTCATCCGCGCGAGCTGCCCGCCGCCGACCATCCCGACCCG
>JBKHDS010000170.1:0-5591 GCA_046541215.1 Nitriliruptoraceae bacterium | reverse complement strand
CGGCGTTCGCGGGAGCGAGCCGCGGGCCGGGGACGCCGACCGGAGGGGCGGGCACGGTGGTGGACGCCGGCTGCGGCGAGGGGTACGGCCTGCGGCTGCTGCGCGACGCCGGTGCGGCGCACGTGCTCGGCGTGGACCTGGACGAGCCGACCCTCGCCCACGCCCGGCGGCGCTACGCCCGCCCCGGGTCAGGCATCGAGGTCGCGCTCGCGGAGCTGCGCGAGATCCCGCTGCCCGACGACGCTGCGACCCTGACGGTGTCCTTCCAGGTCATCGAGAACCTGCACGACATCCCGGGCTTCCTCGCCGAGCTGCAGCGGGTCACCTCGCCGGACGGCGAGATCCTGCTCGCCACCCCGAACCGGCTCACCTTCACCCCCGGCTCGGACACCCCGGTCAACCCCTTCCACACCGTGGAGTTCACCGCCAGCGAGCTGACCCGCCTGCTGACCCGGTCCGGCTTCGAGGTCGTGGAGGTCCTCGGCCTGCAGCACGCCGGTGCCATCGAGGAGGCCGAGCGTGCGCACGGGGTCCTGCTCCCGCGGCTGCTCGGGGCCGGCCCGCCCGAGGCCTGGCCCGCCTGGGCCCGCGCCCTCGTGCACCGCACCGAGGAGACCGACTTCCGCTGGCAGGCGGACGACCTCGACACGAGTCTCGATGTGCTCGTGCGCTGCCGGGTCGGACCGTGACCGAGGCCACGGGCGAGCTCGCGCTGGTCCTGCACACCCACCTGCCCGAGGTCCGCCACCACGGGGTGTGGCCGGTCGGCGAGGAGTGGCTCTTCGAGGCCTGGGGCACCTCCTGGCTCCCGGTCACCGCCCTGCTCGAACGGCTCGGGGCCGCCGGGCACCGTGAGGTGCTGACGCTCGGTGTGACCCCCGCCGTCGCCCACCAGGTGGCCGACCCCCGCGCCGCACAGGACCTCGGCACCTGGCTCGGCGGTCAGATGTGGCGGGCCGAGGAGCAGCGCTGGCACCTCCACCTGCCCGCTGAGGTGCGGGAGATGTCCAGCTTCCACTGGCGGCGCTTCCAGGACCTGCTCGGCCTGCACGAGGACGTGCAGCGGCGCGGGGGTCTGTTGGCTATCTGGCGTGAGCTCGCGGACGCCGGGGTCATCGAGCTCCTCGGGGGTCCGGCGACCCACCCCTACCTGCCGCTGACCGCCGACCCGGCGCTGCTCGACGCGCAGTTGGCCGCGGGCCTGGACCACCACGAGCGCTGGGCCGGGCGACGCCCGACCGGCCTGTGGCCCCCGGAGCTCGGCTACCGGCCCCGCGGGCAGGTTGCCGACGCCACCGCCCCGCCCCGGCGCGTGGATGCGCAGGGCACCCCGACGTTGCGCCGGACGGGACCGGTGCTGCCGGGCCTCGAGGAGGTCTACGCCCGGCACGGCATCGACCACGTGCTCGTCGACGCGGCGACGCTGGTGCGTGCGGTCGGTGGTCCGGAGCGGGACTGGACCGCCCGTCCCGCCGTCCCCGACCCCGGAGCGGACCACCCGGACGAGGTCGTGCATGACGCCGCCCTGATCGGCGACAGCGGGGTGGCCGTGCTGGCCCGTGACCTGTCGGTCGCCTACCACGTGTGGTCGCCGACCGGCGGCTACCCCGGCAACGTGTGGTACCGGGACTACTTCGCGCGCGGCACCTTCGGCACCCACCCGTCCTGGCGCGTGACCGACCACGCGCTGCGTCCCGACCAGAAGGCCATCTACGAGCCCGACCGGGCCGCGGCGCAGGTGCAGCGCGATGCTGACCACCTCCACGGGGTGCTCCGCGAGGTGCTCGATCCCCGCCCCGGCAAGGTCGTGGTCGCGGCCTACGACACCGAGCTGTTCGGGCACTGGTGGTTCGAGGGCGTGGCGTTCCTCGAGGCGCTGCTCAGCCGCGTCCTCGCGGACCCTCGGCTGGTGACGACCACCCTGGCCGGCCGCATCGAGCGGCACCCACCGAGGCGGCGCCTTCAGCTTCCGGAGTCCTCCTGGGGCTACGCGAAGGGCCACGCGAGCTGGGTCACGGACACCACCCGGCCGATGTGGCAGCAGGTGCGCGCCGCCGAGGACCACGCTCGGCGAGCGCTCGCCGGCGGACGCGGCACCCCGCGGCAGCGCGCCCAGGTCGCCCGGGAGCTCGCGCAGCTCCAGGCCTCGGACTGGCCCTTCATGGCCACCCGGGGAGCCAGCCCCGACTACGCCGCCGACCGTGTCGCCCACCACGCCGACGCGCTGCACCGGCTGTGTGCGGCGATCGCGGCGGGCGGCGATGAGGACGACCACCTCGCCGCCCGGGAGGCGCGGGTGCTGGCTCCGATCGAGGTCGGTCCCTTCCTGGCCGCGCTCGACCCCGAGGGCGCCGGCCGCCCCGGCCCATCTGGCACCGACCTCACACGTCGCGGACCCGCATCAGCGTGATGGCGGCGGCGGCGGCGACCACGCAGTAGGCGAGGAACACCGCGAGCCCGACGGTCGGCTCGAGCAGCTGCAGCCCGGCACCACCCGGCGTCGCGAGCAGCTCCTCGGAGACGAACATCGCGTTCAGCGCCTGCAGCGGCAGCCACCGGCCGACCGCGGGGAGGAACTGCACGAACAGCGACTCCACGACGAAGACGTAGACCAGGGTCAGGGCGACCGCGAGGACCTGGCTGCGTAGCAGCGCCCCGATCGCGACCCCGAACACCGCGATGAGCGCGAGCGCGACCGGGCCCTGCCACACCGCCTCGACCACCTGCTCGCCGGCAGCCAGCTCGGCACCGGAGACGACGAGGAGCAGCCCGATCGGGACGAGCCCGAGCAGGAAGAACAGCACGCCGTACCCGGCGCCGACGACCATCTTGGCGGTGACGACCCGCGTCCGGCTCGGGGTGAGCTGGAGCGTCCGGCCGATCGTGCGATGGCGGAACTCGGTCGTGACCGACAGCAGCCCGACGATGAGGGCGATGACGTTCATGCCGCCGATCTGGCCGATCAGGTCGGCGATCTGGGTGTCGGTCCCGAGGAACTCCCCCGAGAACTCCGACTCGAAGACCAGGAAGGCCGCGCCGACGGTGACGAGCAGCAGCCCGACCACGGTCAGGACGGCCGTCGTCCACACGGTCGTGAGCTTGCGGACCTCCGCGCGGAGCAGCCTCATCACCCGATCCCTCCCCCGGCGGTGAGCTCCAGGAAGACGTCCTCGAGCTCGGCCACCGCCGGTCGCAGCTCGATCAGGGCGATGCCTGCGGCCAGAGCGACCGCGCCGACCCGTTCGGGGGCCGCGCCGGTCACGACCAGCCCCGCCTCGCCGTGCTCCACCTCGGCACCGGCGTCGCGCAGCGCCGCGGCCAGGGCCGCGTCGTCGGCCGAGCGCACCCGGCTGCCCCCTCCGGCGGCGCCGGTGAGCTCAGCGACCGTGGCGTTGGCCACCAGACGGCCGCGCCGGATGACCATGACCTCGTCCGCGAGCCGGGAGATCTCACCCAGCAGGTGGGAGGAGACCAGGATCGTGCGGCCCTGCCCCGCGAGGTGACGCAGCAGCTGCCGCACCCAGGTGATGCCCTCCGGGTCCAGGCCGTTGGCCGGTTCGTCGAGCAGCAGGACCTCGGGGTCGCCGAGCAGCGCCTGGGCGAGCCCGAGGCGCTGGCGCATCCCGAGGCTGTACTGCCCGACCCGCTTGCGCGCCGCCTCCTCGAGGCCGACGAGGTGGAGGACCTCCTCGCACCGCTCACGGGGCAGGCCGGCGGCAGCGGCACTGACGCGCAGTTCCTCGATCGCCCGCCGACCGGGGTGGAAGTCGACCCCGTCGACGATGGTCCCGACGGTGCGCGCCGGGTCCTCGAGGTCGTGGAAGGGCACGCCGCCGAAGCTGGCCGAGCCGGCCGTCGGCGTGGTCAGTCCGATCATCATCCGCAGGGTCGTGGACTTGCCGGCACCGTTGGGGCCGAGGAAGCCGACCACACGGCCGGGCGGGAGGGTGAAGGTGACCTCGTCGACGGCGAGCTGCGCACCGAAGCGCTTGGTCAGCCCGTCCACGACCACCACGGGCCGTGGGGGCGGGTCGGCGGTCACGGAGGTCTCCTTGGGTGGCGGTCTCGCAGCCTACGCACCGGCGCCCGGTGACCCGCCTCTACGTGCGACGACCGCCCCACCGAGCGGGGTCCGGCTCACCCTCTTCCGACCGTGCGCCGGGCGCGCCGGACCTCGAGCAGGCGGCCGACCGCACCCACCAGCGGCAGCGCGATCGCGCCGACGACCAGGGAGGCGAGCGGATCCCACCCCCGCACGAGCGCGGCACCGGCGCCGACGAGCACCCCGAAGGGCACGAGCGCGAGCAGCGCCTGGCGGGAGCGTCCGGTCCGATCCAGGTGCCGCTGGGTGACCGTCGCCGCCGTCGCACCGATCAGGACCAGCACGACGCCGACGACGAGCGCCAACGGTTCACCCGGTGCGAGCACGTCCCCGCCTTCCCTCGGCCCGGCTGGTCGAGGCGAGCGTAGGTCGGCTGCGCCCGCGTAGCCTGCGGCGGTCCGGCCCCTCCCCGTCGTCGAGGCAACCGTGGATGCGCTCAGCGAGCTGCTCAGCGAGGCGCCCCTGGTCACCTTGTTCGTCGTGCTGGGCGCCGGCACCCTGCTCGGTGCGGTCCGCATCGCCGGGGTGAGCGTCGGACCGGCTGGGGCGCTGTTCGCCGGCCTCGGCCTGTCCGCCCTGCTTCCTGGGATCGCCGGGAGCGTCCCCGCGCTGCTCGGCACGCTCGGGCTGACGCTCTTCGCGTACACCATCGGCCTGGCGGGTGGCCCGTCCTTCTTCGCCGGGCTGCGCCGCAACGCCCGCCTCATCGTGCTCGCCGCGGGTCTCGTCGCCGTCGTAGGGGCGCTGGCCGGCGTGCTCGGACCGACCATGGGGCTGGATGCGTCGGCGTCGGCCGGGGTGTTCGCGGGCGCCATGACCAACACCCCGGCCCTGGCCGCCGCCGTGGAGGCCTCGGGCAGCAGCGCCGCGGTCGTGGGCTACTCCATCGCCTACCCCTACGGCGTGGTCGGGGTGCTGCTCGCGGTCGTCGCAGCCCAGACGCTGAGCCGCCGGCGCCCCACCACGGAGGACCGCGAGCCGGCGAAGCCCGCCGCGTATCGGACCGTGCACGTCGAGACCTCGGACCTCCCACCGCTCGCGGAGCTGGCCGGGTTCGAGGACGCCCACCTCGTGTTCACCCGGCTGTGCCGCGACCGTCACGAGTGGACCCCCGACGGCGACGATCGACCCCGCCCCGGGGACCTGCTCACGGTCGTCGGCCCGGCGCCGGTGCTCGAGGCCTTCACCGCGCACGTCGGACGCGAAGCCGACGACGACCTGCCGCTCGACCGGCACCAGGTCGACTTCCAGCGCGTCGTGCTGTCCAACAGCCGCTACGCCGGCACGACGGTCGCCGGGCTCGACCTGGCCCGGTTCGACGCGGTCGCGGGCTTCGTGCGCCGCGGCGACGTCGACCTGGTGGCACGGCCGGACCTGACGGTGGAGCTCGGCGACCGGATCCGCGTCGTCGCCCCCCGCGACCGCATCGGCGAGGTCGTCGCCGAGCTGGGCGGGTCGGAGCGGGCGGCGGTGGTCGAGGCCCTGCCCG
>JBKHDS010000169.1:0-5633 GCA_046541215.1 Nitriliruptoraceae bacterium | reverse complement strand
GGGGAGGTGCACCGTGCGCACCCACCACCGAGCCCACCGGATCCGGGTGGTCGACCGCTTCGGGCTGGTCGCCTGTCCCCGTGAGCGACGGGACGTGCCGGTCACGAGCTGCCTGGCGTGTCGGCAGCTGCTCGAGGTCGTGCGGGACGAGGAGGGCGATCCCGTCCAGATCCGGTGCCGGGCCGCGGACGACGTGGACGGGCCAGGACCGCCGGCGCACCCCTTCGCGCTGCTCGGCCCGCTCGGCCCCTGGCGGTGAGTCGACCGTCGGAGGGTGTGGGGGCCGGTCCGCTACAGCAGGGGGAGCCCGCCCTCGGGGCCGGCGCGCTTGGGGTCGAAGGTCGCGAAGACGTCCCCGTTGGCCGGCAGCGCATCGACCGCGTGCTGCAGCGGGTGGAGGAACGGCAGCGCCGTCGGGTCCAGCTGCTCCGCCCGGGCGAACTCCTCGAGCGTCCCGTCGGCGGCGAACCGGGCACCGGTCAGGTGGGGCGCGTGCCGGCGCGCGCCGAAGACGACCACCACCGCGTCCTCCCCGCCGATCTCCGCCTCGGCCACGAACCCCCAGCAGGGCACGCCGGGGGCGCTGATGTGGTCGGCCGCGAGCTGCGCGAGCACGGCGTGGCGGGCTGCATCCTCGGCCGGGAGCTCCGGCAGGGTCAGCAGTTGGGTGCGGTGGGGACCCGGCAGGACGATGGTCGGCGGCAGGGGCCGCCCGCGGGTGCGCGCGAGGTCCAGCGCGGCCTCCTGGCAGATGAACCGCAGCTCCTCGAACTGCACGGACGCCTCCCGGGTCGGGGCCGGCCCGGGAGGCTAGCGGTGCTCAGACCGAGGTCGTGGCCCCGAGCGAGGCGGAGCTGACGGTCCGGGCGAACTTGGCCAGGACCCCGCGCGTGTAGCGCGGTGGCAGCGGCTCCCACCCCTCGCGCCGGGCCGCGAGCTCGGCCTCGTCGACCAGCAGGTCCATGCTCCGGTTCGGGACGTCGATGCGGATGCGGTCGCCGTCACGGACGAAGGCGATGGGCCCACCGTCGGTGGCTTCGGGGGCCACATGGCCGATCGAGAAGCCGTGCGTGGCGCCGGAGAACCGGCCGTCGGTCAGCAGCGCCACGGTGCTGCCGAGCCCGGCGCCCTTCACCGCGGAGGTCACCGCGAGCATCTCACGCATGCCGGGCCCGCCCTTGGGCCCCTCGTAACGGATGACGATGACGTCGCCGTCCACGATCTGCCCCGTCAGGACCGCCTCCATGGCGCCCTGCTCGCCATCGAACACCCGGGCCGGGCCCTCGAAGGTCAGCTGGTCATCGGTGAGGCCGGCGATCTTGACCACCGCGCCGTCGGGGGCGAGCGAGCCGCGCAGGATCGCGATGCCACCGTCGAGGTGGATCGGGCGATCGATGCGGTGGACCACCTCGCCGTCGGGTGCGGGGACCTCGAGCGCCTCGAGCTCCTCGGCCATGGTCCGGCCGGTGATCGTGAGGGCGTCCCCGTGCAGCAGGTCGGCGTCGAGCAGGGCCTTGAGCACGACCGGCACCCCGCCGATGCGGTCGACGTCGTTCATGACGTAGCGGCCGCCGGGCTTGGTGTCGGCGATGTGCGGCACGCGCCGGCCGATGCGATCGAAGTCCTCGAGGCTGAGCTCCACCTCGGCCTCGCGGGCGATCGCCATGAGGTGCAGCACGGCGTTGGTGGAGCCGCCCACGGCCATGACCACGGCGATGGCGTTCTCGAGCGCCTGGCGGGTCACGATGTCACGAGCGGTGATGCCGCGCTCGAGCATGGCCACCACCGCCGCCCCGGAGCGCCGGGCGTACTCGTCCCGCCGGGGATCGGGCGCCGGCGCCGAGGAGGACCCGGGCAGGGCGAGGCCGAGCGCCTCGATGGCCGAGGCCATGGTGTTGGCGGTGAACATGCCGCCACAGGAACCCTCGCCGGGGCAGGCTGCGCGTTCGATGGCCCCGAGCTGCTCGTCATCGATGGTGCCCCGGCTGCGGGCGCCGACCGCCTCGAACACGTCCTGGATCGTGATGTCCTGCCCGTTGAGGTGGCCCGGCAGGGTCGAGCCGCCGTACAGGAAGGCGCTGGCGACGTCGAGGCGCACGGCCGCCATGGCCATGCCCGGCAGCGACTTGTCGCAGCCGGCGAAGGTCACCATGCCGTCGAGCCGCTCGGCGTGCATGACGGTCTCGACCGAGTCGGCGATGACCTCACGGGAGACCAGCGAGGCACGCATGCCCTCGTGCCCCATCGCGATGCCGTCGGAGACCGCGATCGTGGTGAACTCGATCGGGAACCCGCCGGCCTCGCGCACGCCCTCCTTGGCCTGCTTCGCGAGCCGGTCCAGCGGCAGGTTGCAGGGCGTCACCTCGTTCCACGAGGAGGCGACCGCGACCTGGGGCTTGGACCAGTCCTCGTCGCCCATGCCGATGGCCCGCAGCATCGCGCGCGCCGGTGCGCGCTCGAAGCCGTCGGTGACGTCGCGGCTGCGGGGCTTGGGATCGGGGGTCGGCCTGCTCATCGCGCGGTGCTCCTCGGTGCGTCGGTTCCGGGCCGCATCTGACCACACAACCTCGCCGCCGTCGAGCCGGTGCGGGCCGGGGGGTGGGCTGGATGCGGTCGGGCGCTACGGTCCCGCCGTGCCACCCGTGGTGGGATGCGGTCCGCGAGGAGGGGGAGGACGTGGGATCTCCGGGAGACGAGGCGGTGGACGCGCCGGCGAGCACGGCGGCAGCCGCCGCGGCATTGGCGCGGCTGCGGGCCGGGGAGACGCTCGGTGCGAGCGAGCTCGCTGAGCTGCTGACCATCGACGCGGACCGTTTCGGGACGGGCACGCTCGGCCTGCGGTGGGACCGGCTCTCGCTGGCCGAGGTGGCCGGCCACCTCGACGTCGACGAACGGCACCGGCAGCCCTACGGCATCGTGCACGGCGGGGTGTGGTGCGCGGTGGTCGAGTCCCTCGCGTCGGTGGCGGCCGCGCTCCAGGTCGCGGGCAGCGGTCGGGTCGTCGTCGGCGTGAGCAACAGCACCGACTTCCTGCGCAGCCACCGCCAGGGCCGGGTCGAGGCGGTCGCGACGCCGGTCCATGTCGGCCGTTCCCAGCAGGTATGGCAGGTGTGGCTCACCCGCCACGACGATGGCAGGGCGATCGCGCGGGGGCAGGTCCGCCTCGCCAACATCGAGCCGGCGACGGTGGGGGCGGATCCGGAGGGCACCGCGCGATGAAGCTCGACGAGATGACCTACGGCCAGCCGCTGGCCACCACCGCTGCGTCCGTGCGCGCCGCCCGCGAGCGCGGCTACGACGGGTGGTTCGTGTCGGAGACCACCCACGACCCGTTCCTCGCTGCGGCGGTGGCGGGGCAGGTCTCCGGGCCCATGCAGGTCGGCACGGCCATCGCGGTCGCCTTCCCACGCAGCCCGATGCACGTCGCCTACGCCGCGCACGACCTCCAGGCTCTGACCGGTGGCCGCTTCGTGCTCGGCCTCGGCTCGCAGATCAAGCCGCACATCGAGAAGCGCTTCTCCACCGAGTGGTCGAAGCCGGCGGCCCGCATGCGCGAGTACGTGCTGGCGCTGAAGGCCATCTGGGCGGCGTGGCGGGCCGGGGAGCCGCTCGCCTTCCGCGGCGAGTTCTACCGCCACACCCTCATGACCCCCTTCTTCACCCCCGAGGACCACGGCCACGGTGACCCGGCCGTCTGGCTCGCGGCGGTCGGCCCGCTCATGACGCGTGTGACCGGCGAGGTGGCGGACGGGTTGCTCGCGCACGGCTTCACCACCGCTCGTTACCTCGCGGAGGTCACGCTGCCCAACCTCGCCGAAGCCGCGGCCGAAGCCGGTCGCAGCCGCGCCGAGCTGGAGGTCGTGCTGCCGGTCTTCGTCGTCACCGGCTCCAGCGAGGAGCAGCGCGCCGCCAGCGAGGCCATGGTCCGGGGACAGCTCGCCTTCTACGGCTCCACGCCCGCCTACCGTGCTGTGCTCGAGCTGCACGGCTGGGGTGCGCTGCACGAGGAGCTGCACGCGGCCTCGGTCAGCGACCGCTGGGCCGAGATGCCGGCGATGATCCCCACCGAGGTGCTGGAGACCTTCGCCGTGGTCGCCGAGCCCGACGAGCTCGGTGCGGCGGTGCGGGCGCGCTACGGGGGGCTCGCCGACCGGGTCAGCCTCTCCAGCGCACCGCTCACCGACGAGCAGCTCGCGCGGGTGCGCGCGGACCTCCGTGACCGCTGAGCCCGGGGCGGGCGACCGCCGGCGCCGGCAGGGGACGCTGGCGGTGCTGGTGGCGGCCAGGTTGTGGGGCACGCTCGGGGTCGCGCAGGAGCTCGGCGCACCGGGCGCCGCACCGGCCACGGTCGCGGGGGTCCGCAGCCTCGGGGGCGGTCTCGCCCTGCTGGCGTGGGTCGTGCTGTCCGGGGGCATGAGCCGGCTCGTGGCCGCGGTCCGCGGGGCGCCGCGTGCCGTGATTGGTGCGGTGGTGTCGATCACGGTGTTCCAGCTCGCCTACCTGAGCGGGGTCCGGGCCATCGGCGTGGCGCTCGGGGTGCTGATCGCGATCGGCAGCGCACCGGCCTTCGCGGGGGTGCTGGCCGTACTCGCCGGACGCCGGCCGGGCCGGCGCTGGCTCTTGGCGACCGCGGCGACCGTGGCGGGCGCGGGGGTGCTGCTGCTCGCCGGTGGCGGGGACGCCGGGCAGGACCCGGGCCCCGCGGGGGTGCTGGTCGGGCTGCTGGCCGGCGCGGCCTACGGGACCTACACGACCGTCTCCGTCGCGCTCGTGCGGGCCGGGGCCGATGGCACCTCGGCGGTGGCCCTGACCTTCACCGGCGCGGGGGTGCTGCTGCTGCCGGTGCTGGCGACCGGCGACCTGGCCTGGACCACCGGCGTCCCGGGCCTCGGCACGGTGCTGTGGCTCACCCTCGGCACGACCGCGCTCGGCTACGCGCTGTTCGCCCGTGGGCTCGCGAGCCTGGACGCCCCGACGGTGACGACGCTGACCCTGGCCGAGCCGCTCGCCGCCACCCTCCTCGCGGTGGCGCTGGTGGGTGAGCGGCTGTCCCCGGCGGGGTGGACCGGGGCGGCGCTGCTGGTGGTCGGGCTCGTGGCGCTCGCGCCCTTCGGCCGTGGGGCCCGGACGCGCCCGGGCAGGACCGGCGCCGGGCGTTAGGCTCGCGGCGTCCGCGAGAGAAGGACCGCACCATGCCCACGATCGGCATCGACCTCGGCGGCACGAACATGTACGCCCTCGTGCTCGACGGGGACGACGTGCTCGGCAGCTCCAAGCGGTCGACCCCGGCTGACGGTACGCCGTCGGCCCTCCTCAAGGAGCTCCGCAAGGCGGCGCGCAAGGCCGCCGAGGACGCCGGGCTCGACCTCGAGGCGGTCGACGCCGTCGGGGTCGGTGTGCCCGGCATCGTCCGGGACGGCATGATCGACGGCGGGCCGAACGTCCAGGGGGTGCCGGAGCGCTACCCGCTCGCTCACGCCCTCGGTGAGGAGCTCGAGCGGCCCGTCACGGTGCTCAACGACGTCACCGCCGCTGCCATCGGGGAGCACCGGCTGGGGGCGGCGCAGGGCGCTGACGATCTGCTGACCGTGTTCGCGGGCACGGGCATCGGTGGCGGGCTGCTGCTCGGTGGC
>JBKHDS010000168.1:0-5635 GCA_046541215.1 Nitriliruptoraceae bacterium | reverse complement strand
CCGTGCAGGCGGTCGTCTCCGAATCGGCAGGTCCGTGCACGAAACCTCGCTAGAGAGAGGTTCTGTGCACGGTGCACGCGCTCGGGACCGTTCTGACGCGCCGGACGACCGCGCATGCGACCCCGAACGGCGGCGCACGCAGCCCGCGTGACGGCCGCGCGCCGTCTCCTGATGTGTGCCGCCGCGGCCGCCGATCCGTCAGGCAGGGGCGCCGACGAGGCGGTCGCAGTAGCGGCTGCCAACCCGTCAGGCCGGCGGGGTCGAGCCGGTCGCAGGAGCGGCTGCCAACCCGTCAGGCCGGGCGGGGTCGAGCCGGTCGCAGCAGCGGCGCCGGGACACCGAGCTCCTCGGCGCGCACGGTGATCGCTGTCAGGAGCCGGCCGAGCAACGGCCGTTCCTGCTCGAGGTCCGCCGCCGTGACGTAGATGAGGCGGATGCCGAGCAGGGCGAGCTCCGACGCGCGCGTGCGGTCCCGTTGGCGACCGTGCTCATGGTCGTGGTCGAGCCGGCCCTGGTACTCGATACCGAGCAGCAGCGTCTGGAAGTACCAGTCGATGCACCGGAAGGGGGTCACCCACACCTGGGCCATCGGAGCCGGGTCGAAGCGGCCGAGCAGACAGCCGAGCCGACGCTCCCCGTCGCCGGTGCTGCGCTGGCCATCGAGCTCGAGGAGATCGTGGATGCCAGGCGCTGCGAGGTCCAGGCCGAGCGTCTCGCAACGCTCGCGCAGCGAGCCCGGTTGGAGGCGCCCGGTCCAGCGCAGGCGGTCGTGGGTGAGACGGAGTCGGCGTGGCTCGGGGGCGGGGTCGAGGAGGCAGGACTCCAGGAGCGCATCGGCCGGTGCCGCGACGGGCACGTGACCCAACCTCCAGGTCGACCGCTCCGGGTCACGCTGCCGCAGGACCGGCGCGCCCACGTCCCGCAGCCGCCTTCCCGGGGGGATGGCGACAGCCCCCCTGGTGCCCAGGGAGACGCCTTCGACCTCGAGCAGCCGCAGCGCGGCCGGGCCCGTGAGGATGGCTGGCTCGCCCGCGCGGAGCGTGCTCGCCACCGCACCCTGGCAGGGATGGGGGGCGCTACCCCGGACCAGGTACACCCCGCGCCGGACCCGGAGGAAGCGTGTGGTGCAGAGCAGACGGTCGGCTGCCGGGCCACCGAGGTGTGCGGCGACCTGGGAACGGGCGAGCAGGCCGAGCTGGTCACGCGCGGTCCGCAGCAGGTCGTCGGGGAGCAGCATGCCGGGCAGGATGCCGGCCTGGCAGGCGAACGGGCCGAGGGATCGGCCGCCTGTGGGCAACCCTGCACGGCCATCGCTGGCCTCACGCTGGAGCGAGGTGTCCGGTCGCGGGCGTACGCACGAGCCGTGGACCGGCCGGGTGCTGGAGGGGTCACCCCCCGGACGGGCCGGGTCCTGGAGCGGGTCTCGCCCCGGACCGGCCGGGTCGATGAGGCGCCACCCAGCAGAGCTGCCTGCATGCAACGAGCCCCGACGTCAGGCCGGGGCTCGCTCGGGTGGACCGGATGGGATTTGAACCCACGACCCCCTCCATGCCATGGAGGTGCGCTGCCAGACTGCGCTACCGGCCCGAGGCGCGCCAGCCGAGGCGCGCGGCAGCGGAGCGTAGCGACCCCGCGGACCCGGTGCGAACCGCTGCACCGGACCAGCGCGGCGGATGGGGAGTAGGGTCCTTCTCCGCGCGCGGTTCGGACCCGTCGGCCCGTGGGGGGAGGCAGCGGCATGGCGGTCGAGGCGGAGCGGGCCGTCACCATCGCGGCACCGCCGGAGGCGGTGCTGGCCGTGGTGCGCGATGTCTCTGGCCAGCCTGGCTGGTGGCCCGGGATCCGTGCCACCGAACCGCTCGAGCACGACGACGAGGGGCGCGTGCTGCGCGCCTCGGTGGTGAGCGACGTCAAGGTCGTGACCGACACCTTCGAGGTCGCCTACACCCACACGGCCACCGGCGTGACCTGGGAACTGGTGGGGACGAGTCTGGTCCAGAGGCGCCAGCGTGGTGCCTGGATGCTGACCCCCGCAGGAGCCGGGACGGTCGCCACGTTGTGGCTCGAGATCGAGGCCAGCCTGCCGCTGCCGAGGCTCGTGCAGCGCCGGATCGTCCGCGACACCGTCACCGGCGCCGTCGAGGGGCTCAAGGCCCGCTGCGAAGGATGACCCCGCCTCCGCGGATAGGCCATCCCACACCGCCGGAGCCCCGTACCGCGGGCGGGTGGCACCACCGGGCCGCCGGGTCCTGCTCGCTACCCTCCGCGGGTCCGCTCCCGGAGGCAGCCGCGTTGTCCACCGACCCCACCCCCGAGCCCGAGCGCTACGACCCGCTCGCCATCGAGCCCCCCATCGCTCAGCGGTGGGCGCAGGAGCACACCTACTCCCTGCGACCGGGTCCCGCCGACCTCGACGCCGCGTCGCTGGACAAGCCGCCCTTCTACGCGCTGACGATGTTCCCGTACCCCTCGGGCGACCTCCACATGGGGCACGCGGAGATCTTCACGATCCACGACGCGCTGGTCCGCCACCTCAGGATGACCGGCCGCACGGTGCTGAACCCCATCGGCTGGGACGCCTTCGGCCTGCCCGCGGAGAACGCGGCCCGCAACCGCGGTGCGGACCCGAAGGCGTGGACCTACGCCAACATCGGCGAGCAGCGCGCCACCATCGCCCGGCTCGGCTACTCCTTCGACTGGGACACGGTCCTGCACACCTGCGACCCGGAGTACTACCGCTGGACCCAGTGGCTGTTCCTCGAACTGTTCGACGCCGGGCTCGCCTACCGCAAGGAGGCGCTCGTCAACTTCTGCCCCTCCTGCTCCACCGTGCTCGCCAACGAGCAGGTCGTGGACGGACGGTGTGAGCGCTGCGGCACCGAGGTGTCCCGGGAGCCGCGGACCCAGTGGTTCTTCCGCATCACCGACTACGCCGACGAGCTGCTCGATGGCCTGGACGACATCGACTGGCCGGACCGGGTCAAGAACTCCCAGCGCGCCTGGATCGGCCGCTCCGAGGGCGCCGAGATCACCTTCCCGACCGCGGACGGGCAGGACGAGATCCACGTCTACACCACCCGCCCCGACACCATCTTCGGCGCGACCTACTTCGTGTTCGCGCCCGAGCACCCGGTCGTGCTGCGCCGCATGGCCGGCGACGCCGCCTACGACACCTACCTCGAACAGGTCGCCAAGCGGTCCGACATCGAGCGCCAGGCCGGCAAGACCGGCTACCGGCTGCCCTTCGATGTCGTCAACCCCTTCACCGGCGAGGAGATCCCCGCCTACGCCGCCGACTACGTCCTCATGGACTACGGCACCGGCGCGATCATGGCCGTGCCCGTCGGCGACCAGCGCGACTTCGAGTTCGCCCGCCAGGAGGGGCTCGAGATCCGCGTCATCATCCGCCCCACCGGTCCGGACGGCGAGCTGCTTGACGAGCTCGACGCGGACACGATGACCGAGGCCTACACCGGCCCCGGGGTGATGGTGAACTCCGGCGCCTACGACGGCCTGGACTGGCAGGAGGCCAAGGCGCGCATCATCGCCGACGTCGAGGCGAAGGGGTGGGGGACCGCGAAGGTCAACACCCGGCTGCGTGACTGGCTCATCTCCCGCCAGCGCTCCTGGGGCGCCCCGATCCCGATCATCCACTGCGCCGTGTGCGGTGAGCAGCCCGTGCCGGTCGAGGACCTGCCCGTCCAGCTACCCGACGACCTCGACTTCACCGTCGCCGGCTCACCGCTGGAGCAGCACCCCACCTTCGCCACCGAGGTGGTGTGTCCCCGCTGCGGGGGCGAGGACGCCCGGCGGGACGTCGACACGATGGACACCTTCGTCGACTCGTCCTGGTACTTCCTGCGCTACCTCGCCCCGAACGACGACGAGCGCGCCTGGCCGGTGGAGGCCGCCGGCCGCTGGCTGCCGGTCGACCAGTACACCGGCGGGGTCGAGCACGCCGTCCTGCACCTGCTCTACAGCCGCTTCGTCGTCAAGGCCATGCGCGACCGCGGGCACGTCGCCGCCGACGAGCCCTTCCAGGCCCTGCTCAACCAGGGTCAGGTCATCATGGACGGCGCGGCGATGTCGAAGTCCAAGGGCAACCTCGTCGTGCCCGGCGAGGTCACCGACACCTACGGCGCTGACACCCTGCGCGGCACGATGCTGTTCGCCTCCGCCCCGGAGGACGACATCGACTGGGCGGACGTCTCGCCCACGGGCATGCACAAGTGGCTCTCCCGGGTGTGGCGGCTGAGCCTCGAGCAGGTGGCCCGCGAGACCGCCGGCGCCCCGGAGCTCTCCGACGCCGCCGCCGACACCCTGCGGCGCGCAACCGCGAAGGCGATCGACCGGTGCAGCGCGGAGTTCGACGCGCGCAAGTACAACACCGCCATCGCCCAGCTGATGACCCTGACGAACGCCATCCTGGACGCGACCCGCGACGGCACGGGCGCCGAGGTGGTGCGGGACGCGCTCGAGGCGCTGCTCGCCATGCTGGCGCCGGTCGCACCCTTCATCACCGAGGAGCTGTGGCGCCGCCTCGGACACGAGGACTCCGTCCACGACCAGCGCTGGCCCGTCGCCGACGCCGCCCTGCTCGTCGAGGACGAGGTCGAGGTGGTCGTCCAGGTCAACGGCAAGGTGCGCGGGCGGGTGACCGTCCCCGCTGGCAGCGACCAGGCGAGCGTGGAGGCTGCCGCGCGCGCCGACGACGGGGTCGCGAACCACCTCGGCGGCCAGGTGGTGAAGGTGATCCACGTCCCGGACAAGCTCCTGAACCTGGTCGTGAAGGGGTGAGGATGGGGCGGGTCGCGGTCGTGACCGACTCGACCTGCGACCTGCCCGCCGAGGTGGTCGAGGCGACGGGGCTCCGGGTCGTTCCGCTGTCTGTGCTGTTCGGGGACGAGACCTTGATCGCCGGGGTGGAGCTGTCCACCGAGGCGTTCCACGCGCGGCTCGCTGCGAGCGAGGTGCTCCCGACCACCTCCCAGCCCGCCCCGGCGTGGTTCGAGGAGGCCTACGCCGACTGCGCCGACGATGGCTACGACGCGGTCGTGTCCCTGCACTGCTCGGCGGCGCTGTCCGGCACGGTCGCGCTGGCTCGGGACCGGGCCCGCTCTGCCCCGTTGCCCGTCGAGGTGGTGGACACCCGACTGGTCGGCGGGGCGCTCGGCGCGGCGGTCCTGGCCGCGCACGCGATCGCCGAGGCAGGGGGCGGGGTCGCCGAGGTGGTGGCCGCAGCTGACCACGTCCGGCGCACCGCGACGAGCCTGATCGTGGTGGACACGCTCGACCATCTGCGTCGCGGGGGACGGTTGACCGGCGCGCAGGCGGCGATCGGCACGGCGCTGAAGGTCAAGCCGATCCTGCACGTCACACCGGAGGGCCGGGTGGAGGTCCGGGAGCGGGCGCGGACCTGGTCGCGGGCGTCGCAGCGGCTCGCGGCGCTGGCGGTGGAGGCCGCCGATGGCCGGGTCGTGGACGTGACCGTGGCGCACGTGGGCGCGCCCGACCGCGCCGCGCAGCTGCTCGAGCTCGTGGAGGGGTGCGTCGAGGTGCGGCACCGGCTCGCGACGCTCATCGGCCCGGTCGTGGCGACCCACGTCGGACCGGGAGCGGTGGGGCTCGTGGTGGC
>JBKHDS010000167.1:0-5640 GCA_046541215.1 Nitriliruptoraceae bacterium | reverse complement strand
GGTGGGCACGGACGGTATCGAACCGCCGACCTCTGCCGTGTGAAGGCAGCGCTCTCCCACTGAGCTACGTGCCCGCGGAGTGCGTCGGGAAGGTAGCGCCGGCCGGGCGGCGGGGCCAACCACACGACGAGGACGACGTCCTTGCGTCGGGACCACCGGTGCGCTTCCATCGCCCCACCAGAGGAAGGAGGTGGTCCGTTGAGCGATAGTCATCATCCCGGGACCCTGGAGGTACCTGGCCGCTGAGGCCAGCGCTGGAGGGCTCCAGCGAATCCCCGCCAGGTACCGCCCCGAGGCATCGGTCGGGAACTCGTCCCGCCTGACGCCACCCCGCTCGGAGCACCACCGGGTGCTCCGCCGGACGTGACGGTGCCAGAGGTTCCATCCAGCAAGGTTGTGCGCAGAGGGGCGCGGCCGGACGGCCGCGCCCCTCGCGTGTGCCGTCGGCTGATCCGATCGGAGCCGAGCCGTCCGACGCCGGCTCCCGCGGACGGCGGGTGCGCGCGCGGTGCCGACGCCGGCGAGGTGGGATGCAACGTCGGGTGAACACCACCTGAAGGACGTTGCCGTGCGGTCGACAGGCCGTTGCGGGTCAGTAGCCTCGGGCAGACGGCGGCATGACGACGCCGGTACCACGGAGACCACCATGGCGTTCGGATCCAGACGCAGCTCCTCAGCCGACGACCGGCTGGACACGATCGAGGAGACCCTGCAACGGATGCTCGCGGACGATCGCGTCGTCTTCGACCTCGCGATGTCCACGCTGCTGGACGGGGTCTCGTGGAAGGGCGTGAAGCGCGAGATCAAGGCGACCGATCAGCGGGTCAACGACGGGGAGCGGGAGATCCGACGGGATCTGGTGGTCCACGCCTCGGTCGTGGGCGCCATCGACACGCCGGCGATCCTCGTCTACATGTCGATCGTGAAGGACGTCGAGCGCATCGGGGACTACGGCAAGAACCTGCGCGATCTGGCCCGCGACGGCGCCGACCTGTCCGCCTTCCCCGCCTGGCATGAGACCCGGGCCGAGATCTCTCAGATGATCGCCGACACCGCAGCGGCCTTCCGCGATCGCGATGCGGCCCGGGCGCGCGAGCTGCTCGCCCGCGGCGACGAACTCCTCGACGAGTTCGACCGCACGGTCTCGGCGATCGTCCGCGGGGAGGACGACCGGCCCCAGGCTGTCGCCCGGGCGCTCGCGGCCCGCTACCTCAAGCGCGTCGTCGCTCACCTGATGAACGTGCTCTCCGCGATCGTCATGCCGATCGACCGGCTCGACTACTTCGATGAGGACCCCGAGGACCGCGACTGATGCCGGCTGAGGACCGTTCCGATGGAGCCTGAGCGGTTGATGCGAGGCGCGCGCGGCCTCACCCTCCCGCCGGTGGCACGGGCCGCCCTGGTCGTGGTGCTGCTCTACCTCTTCCTCGTGGGCGTGGGGTTGCTCGAGGTCGGCATCGCAGGGCTGGGTGAGGGGTTCACGAGCGGCCTGCTCGACCGGGTCGAGAACCCCCTCGCCGGGCTGTTCGCCGGCGTGTTGTTCACCGTGCTCGTGCAGTCCTCGTCGGTCTCAACGGCCACCATCGTCGGCCTGGTCGGCGCGGGGACCCTTCCGCTGGAGCTCGCGGTCCCGATGATCATGGGCGCGAACATCGGCACGACGGTGACCAACACCCTGGCGGCGCTCGGCAACATCCGACGCCCGGGTCAGTTCCGGCTCAGCTTCGCGGCCGCGACGATGCACGACCTGTTCAACCTCCTGGCCGTCGCGATCCTGCTCCCGATCGAGCTCCTGACCGGCCTGCTCACCCGAGCCGCGGTGGCGTTGACCGAGATGCTGCGCACGACCGAGGTCTCCGAGCTCGGGCGCAGTCCGGTTCGTTCCGCGGTCAAGGCACCGATCGATCTCATGACCGGCGTCCTCGACGGTGATCGGGTCGGCGAGCCGGTCGCGGCGGTGCTGTTGCTGGTGCTCGGGCTCGCCAGCATCTTCGTCGCCCTCGGCCTGATCACCCGCAACATGCGGCAGCTGGTCGCCGGCGGGGTGGAGCGGGCCATGAACTCGCTCATCGGCTCGGGGGGAGGCTCGATCGGGATCCTCGTGGGCATCCTCGTCACCGTGGCCGTCCAGTCCTCCTCCATCACCACCTCGATCCTCATCCCGATGGTGGCAGCCGGAGTGCTGAGCCTGCCGAACGCCTACTCGGTCACGCTCGGTGCCAACGTCGGGACCACCATCACCGCGCTGCTCGCATCCCTGGCGGTACTGCGCCCCGAGGGTCTGACGATCGCGCTCGTGCACACCCTGTTCAACGTGACGGCCATCGCGCTGCTGTACCCCGTCCCGCGGATCCGCACGATCCCCGTCCGCCTCGCGGTCCGGTTAGCGACCGTGGCGAGCGAACGTCGCTCCCTGGTGTTCACCTACGTGTTCGGGCTGTTCGTGGCCGTGCCGGCCCTCGGGGTCCTGCTGCTCACCTGACGCAGCCGGGGGCGGGCTGGCCGGGGCCCTCAGGTGCACGTGATCCCCTCCCCACGTCCAGGTCAGTCCGACCGGTCCACCACGAGCGCCACCTCGAGCACCTGCGGGCCCTGGGGTGCGCGCTGGCTGGTCCCGACCTCGCGGGTGACCCGCAGCACGGTCGCGCCCTGGGTCTCGATGGAGGCGGCGACGTCGCCCTCGGTGAGCTCCCCCGGCCCGGCAAGGACCCTCGGCGGCGCGCCCTCCGGGTCGGGGGCCCCCTCGAACCATGCGACCAGACGTTCGTCGGCACGCAGCGGGTCGAGGCCCGCCAAGGCGAGCGTCACGCTCGCGCCGTCGGTGACGACCTGGCCCGAGACGCCGGGGGCGAGGTCCGGGTCCAGCGCCGCCCCGGAGGCGAGCCGGGCGAGCGCGTCGCCCTGCGCCTCGGCCACCGCAGTGAGCGTGGTCACGCTCGTCCGCAGATGCAGGTTCCAGAAGCCCATCGCGATCGCGAGGGCCAGCACCACCAGCACCGCAGCGGTGACCTGGGGCACCCCGATGCCCCCGGCGACCGGGCGGTCCTCGAGGTGCTCCGGCGGGCCGTCGTCCTCCGCGGCGAGCGCCCGTTGCGCGCGCTCCTCCCGCTCCGCGGCGGCGAGCTCGGTCGCGATCTGCTCAAGCTCGGTCACCCGCGCGCGGCAGCCCTCGCAGGAGCGCAGATGCTGACGGAACTCGCGGGCCTGCTCGGGTCGTAGGCCGCCGAGCACGTGCCCGACGGCCAGCGACTCGTACCGCGTGTGCGCCTCGCTCATCGGCACCAGCCTACGACGCGCGGGCCGCGCGGGCGGCACCTCGCCACCTCGTGGTGCGAGCGGGTCAGCAGGGCGAGCCGGAGAGGTACTGCCGCGGGTTGACCGCGGACCCGCCCACCCGGATCTCGAGGTGGACGTGCGGACCCGTGGTGTAGCCGGTCATGCCGATGTAGCCGATGACCTCGCCTTGGGCGACCCTCGCCCCCTGCCCCACGGCGAACCCGCGCTGGTGGGCGTAGGCGGACACGATCCCACCACCGTGGTCGATCAGCGTCATGTAGCCGTACCCACCCTGCCACCCCGCGAAGATCACGGTGCCTGGGCCGATCGCCCGGATCGGGGTCCCGACGGGCCGTGCCAGGTCGATGCCGCGGTGCATGCTGCCCCAGCGTGGGCCGTACTCCGAGGTCACCGGAGCGCACATCGGCCAGGCGAAGCGGCCCGCAGCCGGTGCCGGCGCCGAGGCCTGGGCGGCTCGCTCAGCCGCCGCCCGCCGCTCCGCCTCGCGGCGCCGCTCCTCCTCGCGCTGACGTTCGATCAGCGCGACGAGCGCGTCCTCCTCGCCCTCCAGCCCTTCGTGCTCGGCGCTGAGCTGGCTGGCACGACGCTCAGCATCGGCCGCGGCCAGCGCACGCGAGGCGCGCAGCTCCTCCGCCTGGGCCAGCAGCTGCTCCTGCTCCGCGAGCTGGTCCTCGAGCCGGTCCTGCTCGGTCAGGACGATCTCGCGACGGACCTCGACGTTGACCCGCGCCGCTTCCAGGGACTCGAGATCGACCTGGTCGGCGAGCACCACGCGCTCCAGCAACTGCGTGCGCGCGATCGCCTCCTCGGCCCCCTCCGAGCTCAGCAACGTCTCGAAGGTGAGCTCGGGACCCTGCTTGAACAGCCGAGCGATGCGGTCGATCGCCTGCTCCTCCAGCGTCACGAGCTCCCGCTCGGCCTGCTGCAGGTCGGCCTCAGCGTCACGGACGAGCACCCGTTGCCGCTCGACCTCGAGGGCCACCTCGTTCACCACGGCTTCGATGCGCTGGAGCTGCGCCTCGGCGTCCGCGAGGCTGGCCTGCCGCGAGGAGGCCTCCTGCTCGGCCGCCCGGAGCTCCTGGGAGACCTGCTCGAGCTCCGCCCGGGCCCTCGACAGCTCGCGTTCCGCCTCCGACTGCGCCCCGGCGGGATGCGCACCGAGACCGGAGGTACCCAGCAGCACGACCGGAACGAGCAGCGCGGCCGCGAGCAGCAGGGAGGAACGCCGGAGCACGTCTGCCTCGAGGAGGACGGGGGCAAGGTCGCGGCACCGGTGTCGGGCGGCGGTCGTCCCTCCACCCGAGGGCCCTGCCCGTCCACGTGCCGGTCCGTAGGGTAGAGCCTCCTCGGGCGACGACGGTGCACGCGGGCTGCGTGCCGGCCAGCAGCAGCACCGGGCCCGGTCAGGGCGGAGCGCTTGGTACCTTCTCAGGCGGTCTCCTGCCGGAGGCCGGGATCCCCGGGGGGCCACCCATGCTGGTACCAGCCGCGCTCTCGTCGCGCCCGGCGCGGGTCAGCGCTGCCATCGTGGGCGCGATCCTGGTCCTCGCCGGGGTCGCCTTGAGCGCGCTGTGGGTGGTCCAGGGTGACCGGGTGCTCCCCAACACCAGCATCGCCGGGATCGACGTGTCCGGACAGACCGCCCCCGAGGTGGCCGAGGCCATCGCGCCGATGGTCGCGGAGCGCTCGTCGGAGCCGGTCACCTTCGCCTTCGAGGACGCCGAGTACCGCGTCGAGCCCCGGGAGCTCGGGCTGTCGATCGACGTCGATGGCACCGTCGCGGCGGCGCTCAGCCGTGGACGCGAGGGGCTGCCCGGCGACGTCGTCACCCGCCTCGCAGCCTTCCGGACCGACGCGGACGTCGCGCTCGTCGAGGAGGTGGACGAGGCGGCGCTCGAAGGGTGGGTCGAGGAGCTCGCCGAGGAGCTGGACCGGCCGCAGATCGATGGTGGGGTGACGATCGACGCCACCGACGCCACGGTCGACGCGCAGCGCTCGCAGGGGGGGGTGAGCGTCGACCAGACGGCGACGAGCGAACTGGCGCTCGAGGCCATCCTGACCCCGGGACCGGAGCGCTTCGACCTCCCCGCGACGACGACGCCGAAGCGGCTCAACGACGAGGTGGTGGACACCACCGCCGCCCAGGCCGAGGAGGCCTTGGCCGAGCCGCTGATGCTGCGTTCCGACGACGCGTCGCTCGAGCTGACCCCCCGCGATCTCGCCCGTGTGCTCGAGGTGGAGGAGGAGGGGTCGACCCCCGGCCAGATCGAGCTCGCGCTGACGGTCACCCCCGAGCGCCTCGAGCGCGAGATCGGCGATCTCGCCCGGGAGCGGTTCGACGTC
>JBKHDS010000166.1:0-5647 GCA_046541215.1 Nitriliruptoraceae bacterium | reverse complement strand
CGATCGTCCCGATGTTCATGTGCGGCTTCGTCCGCTCGAACTTCTCCTTGGCCATGGTGGTGCTCCTCGCTGGTCGGTCGCGCGCTGGCGACGTGGGTCAGGTGTGGCTCGTCGTCACTCGCCGCGCGACTTGGCGACGATCTCCTCCTGGATGGAGGAGGGTGCAGGCTCGTAGGAGCCGAACTGCATCGTGTAGCTGGCACGCCCCTGGGTCGCGGAGCGCAGGTCGGTGGAGTAGCCGAACATCTCCGACAGCGGCACGCGCGCCTTGATGACGGTGGCGTTGCCGCGGGGCTCGGACCCCTGGATCAGGCCGCGGCGACCGGACAGGTCGCCCATGACGTCACCCATGTAGTCGTCAGGGGTCACGACCTCCACGTCCATGACCGGCTCGAGCAACTGGATGCCGGCCTTGGCGGCCGCCTCCTTGATCGCCATCGAGCCGGCGATCTTGAAGGCCATCTCGGAGGAGTCGACGTCGTGGTAGCTGCCGTCGGTGAGGGTGACCTTGATGTCGACCATGGGGTACCCGGCGAGGACACCGGACTCCATAGCCTCCCGGATCCCGGCGTCCACCGAGGGGATGTACTCCTTGGGGATGGCGCCGCCGACGACCTTGTTGTCGAAGTAGTAGTGGTCGTCCGACTCGAGCTCGAGCTCGGCCTTGAGCTCATCGGTCAGCGGTTCGACGTCGATGACGACGTGGCCATACTGCCCGCGCCCACCGGTCTGACGAGCGAACTTCTTGTCGAACTTCTCGACCTTGCGCTTGACCATCTCGCGGTAGGCCACCTGCGGACGGCCGACGTTGGCGTCGACCTTGAACTCGCGCAGGAGCCGGTCGACGATGATCTCCAGGTGCAGCTCACCCTGCCCACCGATGAGGGTCTGTCCGGTCTCCTCGTCGGTGTGGACGCGGAAGGACGGGTCCTCCTCCGCCAGCTTCTGCAGGGCGGTGGAGAGCTTCTCCTGGTCGGTCTTGGTCTTCGGCTCGATGGCGATCTGGATGACCGGCTTGGGGAACTCCATCGACTCGAGGATGACCGGCGCCTCGGTGGTCGTGATGGTGTCACCGGTGGTGGTGTCCTTCAGCCCCACCAGCGCGACGATGTCCCCGGTCATGCAGCCGGCCATCTCCTCGCGGGAGTTAGCGTGCATCTGCAGGATGCGGCCGACCCGCTGCTTGGCGCCCTTGGTGACGTTGAGCACGTGCGACCCGGACTCCAGCGTCCCGGAGTACACCCGCGCGAAGGTCAGGGTGCCGACGTAGGGGTCGGTCATGACCTTGAAGGCCAGTGCCGAGAAGGGGGAGTCGTCGGCCGGCGTGCGCGTGACGGGCTCACCGGTCTTCGGGTCGGTGCCGTTGACCGGCGGCACGTCCAGCGGCGAGGGCAGGTAGGCGACGACCGCGTCGAGCAGGGTCTGCACGCCCTTGTTCTTGAAGGCGGAGCCGCAGAAGACCGGCACGAGCTCGTTGGCGATGGTGGCCCGGCGCAGACCGGCTCGCAGCTGGTCCTCGGGCAGGTCCCCCTCCTCGAGGTAGAGCTCAAGCAGGTCCTCGTCGGTCTCGGCGACACGCTCGGCGAGCTCGGCCCGGTACAGCTCAGCGTCGGCCTTGAGCTCCGCGGGGATCTCGATCACCTCGAAGGAAGCCCCGAGGTCGTCGCCCTTCCAGACCACGCCCTTCATGGCGACCAGGTCGACGACGCCCTCCAGCGCCGACTCGAGCCCGATCGGCAGCTGCGCCCGCACCGCGTTGGGGGTCAGCCGCTCGCGGATCGAGTTGAAGGAGTACTCGAACGACGCACCGGTCCGGTCGAGCTTGTTCACGAAGCAGATGCGTGGGACGCCGTACTTGTCGGCCTGGCGCCACACCGTCTCCGACTGCGGCTCCACCCCGGCGACCCCGTCGAACACCGTCACGGCACCGTCGAGGACGCGCAGGGAACGCTCCACCTCGATGGTGAAGTCGACGTGTCCGGGGGTGTCGATGATGTTGATGGTGGTCTCACCCCACCTGGCCGTGGTGGCCGCCGAGGTGATCGTGATCCCGCGCTCCTGCTCCTGCTCCATCCAGTCCATGGTCGCGGCACCATCGTGCACCTCACCGATCTTGTAGGTCCGACCGGTGTAGAAGAGGATGCGCTCGGTGGTGGTGGTCTTGCCCGCGTCGATGTGGGCCATGATCCCGATGTTGCGGAGCTTGTCGAGCTGCACGGTCCGCTTGAGGGCCATCGTGGTCGCTTCCTGGTCGTGTCGTGCGCCCGGATCCTCGGACGCGCTCGGCGGGGGGAGCTGCAACGGGCCCGGTGGGGCCCGGCGCGTCAGCTCACCAGCGGTAGTGGGCGAAGGCGCGGTTGGCCTCGGCCATCTTGTGGGTGTCCTCGCGACGCTTCACCGCAGCGCCGACGCCGTTGGAGGCGTCGAGCAGCTCACCGGCGAGACGCTCGCCCATGGTGTGCTCACGACGGATGCGGGCGTAGCCCACGATCCAGCGCAACGCGAGCGTGGTCGAGCGGGCCGGACGGACCTCGATCGGGACCTGGTAGGTGGCCCCACCCACGCGGCGGGACTTGACCTCCAGCTGCGGCTTGACGTTGTCCACCGCGCGCTTGAGCACGCTGATGGGGTCGCCGCCCTGGGTGCGGGAGCCGATGTTGGCCAGCGCGTCGTAGACGATCGACTCGGCGACCGAGCGCTTGCCGTCGACCATGATGCGGTTCGTCAACTGGGTGACGAGCGTCGAGCCGTACTTGGCGTCCGGCGGGGTACGCCGGCGACCGGGGGAACCCTTGCGAGGCATGTCAGCCCTCCTTCTTCACGCCGTAGCGCGAGCGCGACTGCTTGCGGTCACGCACCGGCGCGGCATCGAGCGTGCCGCGGATGACCTTGTAACGGACACCCGGGAGGTCCTTCACACGACCGCCCCGGACGAGCACGATCGAGTGCTCCTGGAGGTTGTGGCCCTCACCGGGGATGTAGGCGGTCACCTCGATGCCCGTGGTCAGGCGCACCCGGCAGACCTTCCGCAGTGCCGAGTTCGGCTTCTTCGGGGTGGTCGTGTAGACGCGGGTGCAGACCCCACGGCGCTGGGGCGAGCCCTTCAGCGCGAGGGTCTTGTTCTTCTTCGCCTTGTCCTGGCGGCCCTTGCGCACCAGTTGCTGGATGGTGGGCATGCCTGGCGTTCTCCGTCTGTCGGCTCGCTCACCGCGGTCAGCGGCGACCGAGCGCGAGGCAAGCTCGCGGTGGGTCGTGGGTCGGGGTCGCCCAGCCCTGCTCGCGGGCCGGCTGCGGCGTCCCAGGACGCGGTGCAGGCGGGCCTGACGGCCGGGTGGGGGTGAGGTCGGAGGGTCCGGTCCGACCCACGGGGCCGGGCGTTCCGCTCCTGCGGACGGGGTCTGGGGGAGCCACCCGCACCCCCGGGGGGGTGCCGGGCCCTTCGCAGAGTGCCCAGAACGGCGCACCGCGACCCACCGGGCCGCGGCGCGAGGGCGCAACGGTACCGAGCCGGACGGCGGGGTGTCAACCGGCGGCCCGTGGCCCGCTCCCCCTCCAGGCTCCCGCACCGGCGCCGGCGGGCTGTCAGGGAACGGTCAGGCAGACATCACCCCCCTGGCATCCGCCCCCGCAGCACGCGGTCGTAGCGTGGGGATGCACCACCATCGAGGGGGGGTCCCATGGGATGGCCAACGAGCACCGCAGCGCGTTCCCCTGCCGCTGCCCGGGTCCGCCCGGCCCATGGGGCCCCCCGCCCCGATGCCGCCACCTGGTTCGTGCTCATCGTCGTGGTCGCGGCGGTCACCGCCGCGACCACGGTGCTGCCCGCGTCGGCCGACGCAGCTGGTGAGCTGCCGACCGACGACCTGCGTGGTGGGGTGGCGGACATCGACCGGCCGGAGAAGCCCGACACCAACGAGCTCCGGCAGCGGGTGGAGGAACGGCTCGAGCCCCACGCCGACGTGCGCGAGGACGAGGTCGCCGTAGCGCCGGAGGCCGACGCGGAACCGGACGGATCGACCGACACGGACCCGACGGAGCCCGGACTGGAGCCTGCCCCTGCGGACACCCCCGCCTCGCCCCCGAACGAGCTGCGGGAGGAACTCGAGGACGAGCGCGAAGCGATCCAGGGCGAGGCGGAGCAGCGGCGAAACGACCCCGACGCTGGCGGGGACGGCACGGGTGACGAACGTCTCGACAGCATCGACGACCGGGTCCGTGACCGCACCGACCGGATCGGCGCTGGCAAGATCATCGTGTGCAAGATCGTGGCGGGCACCCGTGGTAACGGCGCGGGGCTGTGCGAGGGCCGGCCCGGCTCCCTGCTGGCCGGCGCCGTCTTCGAGCTCCGCGATGCCAGCGGCAGCCGGCTCGACACCTGCACCTCACGCCTCGACGGCGCCTGCATCTTCCCTGGTCTCGCCTTCGGGACCTACCAGGTCGTCGAGGTGGTCGCTCCTCAGGGGTTCCAACTCGATCCGACGCCCCGGACGGTCACGCCATCCCAGGCCGAGCTCCGCCCGATGGTGTTCGTCGAGAACAACCCGCTGCCCGAGCCCTCCGAGCCTGACGAGCCGACCCCACCGGAAGAGCCGACCCCACCGGACGAGCCGTCACCCGGCCCGGACCCTGATGAGCCGGGACCCGGACCGGACGAGCCGGCGCCTGAGCCCGGACCCGAGGAGCCCGTCGAGGTGCTCCCGTTGGAGCCGCTCGAGCCGACGGAACCGGGCGAGGAACCGGACGACTCCGACGCCGCCCCCGACGTGGAACCGGACGTCGCCGAGGCCGCCGACGTGGAACCCCGCCCTGGAGAGACGGCCGTGCTCGGCCTCGCACGCACCGGCGCGCCCACGACCCTGCTGCTCGCCGCCAGCCTGCTCACCATCGCCGTCGGTCTCACCGGGATCAGGTCCAGCCGGCCGAAGGCAGGCTGATGCCACGCGGCACCACCGCCCGGGGGCCGGCGCACCGACCAGCCGGCGCCTGGGTGGTGGCGAGCCGCCCCGACGCCCTCGCGCAGCTCCTCGAGGCGGTCGACCGCGCCGGGATGCTCGCCCGCGTGGTCGCCACCTCGTGCCTGGGATCCGCCAGCGACGACCACCCGCCGCCGGAGGTGGTCCTGATCCAGGCCGATGCCGCCGCAGCAGCACCGGCCACCACGCTGGAGTGCTTCCGCCGGGCGGCTCCCAACACCCCGATCCTGGTGATCACTGACGAGCGGCCGATCCGGTGGCTGACCTGCGGCGCCACCGTGGCGCTCCCCGCGCAGACCTCGACGCCCATCATCGCCCTGCAGTTGAACAACCTGCGAGCGCTCCGTCCCGAGCAACCCTGGAGTCCACGGGTCCAGTACGGGCCCTTCGAGCACGATCCAGCCCGCGCGTCCCTTCGGGTCGCCGGCGTCCAGGTGCGCTGCAGCGCTCCGCTCAGCGCCCTGCTCCTGCGGCTGCTCCAGGCCGAGGGCGGCGTCGTCCACGCTCAGGAGCTGCGACAGGTGCTCCAGCGAGCCCGGAGCAGCGAGGCCACCGACCTCCGCGCCCACGTGCGACGACTACGCGCCTGCCTCGACCTCGCGGTGCCCGGTCTCGGTGAAGCCGTCGAGACCGTGCGCGGGACGGGCTACCGCCTCGATCTCGAGCGTGCGGCC
>JBKHDS010000165.1:0-5664 GCA_046541215.1 Nitriliruptoraceae bacterium | reverse complement strand
GAGGAGGACGCGATGCATCACCTGATCCTCCCCTGGCCCGAGGACCTGGAGCTGGCCGTCCGCGCCGCCGAGCTGGAGGCCTTGGCCGAGTCGATCAAGCGCCCCCGGAGCTACTACGCCGGCCGCCGCCTGCGCGCGCTGCTGGCCGAGGCCGGGCTGGTGGACATCTCCGTCTCCACCCGGGCGATCGACCGCCGCGCCCCGCTCTCGGACGCCGAGCGCTCCTTCATCGACCGGGAGCTGGCCGCCCTCCGCCGGCGGGCCGCCCGCCGCCTCCAACGCGGACCCCGGCGCCACCGCAGGCGAGCCGCTTGCCCCGGCCGACGCGCCGGCCGCCACGCCCGGCCGGTCGACCTGGCTCGACACGCTGCCGGTGCTCACCGAGCCCGAGGACGAGGTGGTCGCGGCGTTGGAGCTGCTCGGCGTGCTGGCCGCGGACGACAGCGACGACCTGACCGGTGCGCTGGTGACCGACGCCCCCGGCGCGCTGGCCGAGCTGCACCGGCGGCTGACCCGGGGGCTCGTCACGGCCGAGCGGGCGGGACGGCCCCGCGTGCTCGAGCAGGCGGTGCACGACGGCGCGACGGGGAGGATCGTGTTCCGCACCACCCCGCCCGGGCAGCTGCCGCGTGAGCTCGGCCTGCTGGGCGCCTGGCTGTCCTCGACGGGGACGCGGGAGCACGGGGTGATCGTCAGCGGCATCGTGCAGTTGCAACTGCTGCGGCTGCACCCCTACGACGCCGCGAACGGCCGTCTGGCGCGGGCCACCGCCCGGCTGCTCCTGCGCAGCCGCGACCTGGACCCCGACCACCTCGCCGCTCCCGAGGTGGCGCTCGCCGAGGAGCTGCTGGACTACCACGACGAGGTGGCCCGCACCCTGCGCCGCCGGGACGCGACGGTCTGGCTGGAGCGCTGGGCGGAAGCCGTCGCCGAGGGGCTGCGGCACACCGCCCGCGCGATCGGCGTGCTCGATGCCGAGCCCGAGCCGGCAGCGGTGGCCTTCGCCGTCGCAAACCCCGCCTTCACCATCACCGAGCTGCGCGCGGCGCTCGGTGTCGGGCCCGAGGGGGCCCGCTCGCACCTGGCGTCGCTGCTGGACGCTGGGCTGGTCCGCCGGGTCCCCGCGAGCCGGGGGCTGCGCTTCCTCAGCGACGCGGCCAGCGCGTCCTGACCGACCGGCGCGTCCCGACCGACCGGCGCGTCCCGACGGGCGTCCGCCCCTGCGGACCGGTCGGTCCGAGCGTCACGACCACCCGCTCGCGTGTCCTCGGACAGGGGTGCCGGCCATCGACACCCGCGAGGTCCTAGGCTCCTGGCGTCCACGTGGAGCCCTGGGAGGGGAGATGGGGCCGGACCTCGCACGGCAGCTCGAGGTGCACCGCGCCCACGCGCGTCTGGTCGAACGCTTCGATCCGCTGCGCGCCGAGGGGGTCGACGCGACCCTGCTCGTCGACCTCGCCGACGCCGGGCCGACCAGCGTGCGGCTGCGCGCCGGTCGCTGCACCATCCGGACCGGGGACCGGCCGGCCCGACCGACCGTCACCTACCGGACGGACGCGGCGGTCTGGCTGGACCTGGTCGAGGGACGCATCCGGGGCATGGACGCCTTCCTCGCCGGGGTGCTGAAGGTCACCGGTGACCTCCACCTCGCGACCCGCTTCGAGACGCTGTTCCGCCGCCTGCCCGGCCAGCCACGGGTGGAGGTCACGCACACACGCGTGCGTGGGCTCGTCCTCGAAGCGCTGGTGGCCGGGGAGGGCACGGGCCCGCCGGTCCTCCTGCTCCACGGCCTGGGAGCGAACAAGGTCTCGTTCCTGCCCACCCTGTCGACGCTCGCCGCACGCGCGGAGGTCCACGCGCTCGACCTCCCCGGCTTCGGGGGGTCGTCCGCGCCGCTGCCCGCCGGGCGGCGCTACTCGATGGCGTGGTTCGCGGACGTCGTGAACGGCTACCTCATCGCGCGCGGTCTGGATGCGGCCCACCTGATCGGCAACTCGATGGGCGGCCGCATCGCGCTGGAGGTGGCCTTGCGGCACCCCCGCTCGACCCACTCGATCGTCGGGCTGGGCCCGGCCGTCGGGTTCGACCTGACACGCCTGCTCGCCCCCGCGTTGCGGTACACGCGACCGCAGTGGGGTGGGCTCGCACCCGTGCCGCTGCGACGCGCCGTCGTCGAGCGCCTGGTGCGGGACCTGTTCGCCGAACCGGACGTGCTCCCGCCGGAGCACCACCGGGCCGCCGCGGACGACGTGCTGGCAGCCTGGCAACGTCCTGGCTATCGGCTCGCGCTGCTGGCGGCCGCGCGCCAGCTCGGGTTGGAGCGTGGCCGCGGCCCGACCGCCTACTGGAGACGTCTCCGGGCCCTGGAGGTACCCAGCCTCTGGGTGTTCGGCGAGGAGGACCGTCTCGTGGCGAGCCGCTACGCCGCCCGGGTCGCCGCGGCCGTGCCTCATGCAGAGGTCCAGACCTGGCCAGCGGTCGGGCACGTCCCGCAGTTCGAGGCTCCCAGGCGGGTGGCGGCGCTGCTCGAGGACTGGCTCGACCGGACCTCGCCACCGGACCGCCGGCCTCAGGCCGCCGAGGTGGTCCCGGCTGCCAGCCAGGCCGTGACCGCGGCGACGTAGCGGTCGGGTACCTCCATCATCGGCGCGTGCCCGACGCCCTCGAGCTCCACGTAGGTGAGGTCCGGTCGTTTCGCCCGCGTCCGCTCGATCACCGGTCGCCCGACGAGCCGGTCCGCGCCGCCCCACAGCAGCAGGATCGGCGCCGACACCGCGGCGAGCGCCGCATCCAGGCGACGGCGCTGCAGCAGCATGCGGACCAGGGAGGATGCTGCGGCGGAGAAGCTCTCGATGCGCCACGGGTGGCGCAGCGCGTACTCCGCGTTGCCGATCAGCACCTCGGTGAGCGCCGGTCGGATGCGGCCCGGGTCGGCGTGCACGAAGGCCGCGTTCTCCTCGACCAGCGCCCGTGGGGTACTGCGCGCGTACCAGCGGGCCATCTGCCGCTCCCCGAGCCCGGGCACCGTGAAGGGCCCGAAGGTGCGCAAGGTGTCCGGGTCCAGCTCACGCAGGCGGCTGGTCGGGCCCGCCAGGGCCGGGTTGACGAGCACGAGCCGGGTGACGAACCGCGGCTCGGCGGCGGCCAGCAAGGTGGCGAGCATGCCGCCCATGGAGTTGCCGTGGACCTCCACGCGGGTGAGCCCCTCGGCGCGCAGCAGAGCCCGCAGGAAGCCGAGGTTGTGGTCGATCCGGCTGGCCCGCGCGCGGGGTGGCTGGGTCCGTCCGAACCCGGGGAGGTCGGGTGCCAGGACGGGGCCGCGCGCGCTGAGCGGAGCGATCACCTCGAGCCAGTTGAGCGCCGTACCGCCCAAGCCGTGCACGAGCACCTGGGTGGGGCCCTGGGCGGGTCCGTCGGCGCGGAGCACGTGCACCGGCGTCCCGGCGACGTGGAGGATCTCGCTCCGGATGCCGGCCCAGGCCGGGTCCCGCTCCCCCCAGTCGCGGTGCAGCATCTCCGATCCTCCTCGTGCCTGTCTGTCGCCGGACCCTAGAGGACGGGTGGGCCCGGCCGCGCAGGCTCCGATGCCGGCTGTTGGTGATCCCCGATCAGCAGGGGCGTGAGCGCTGCGGGGTCGGTGACGGGCCGCTCGCAGGCGAGTTCCCGGCAGACGTAGGCCGCCGGACGGCCATCGAGCCCTTGACGGCCCGCGAGGACCGGCACCTCGTCGCCGTGGTCCTCACCGGCCACGAGGACCGTCGTGCCGGGACCCGAGTGACGGCGCGCCACGTCGACGAGGGCCGCTCGAGCCGGGCCGTCGGATCCGACGATCACGACCTCGCGCAGGCCGGCTGAGAGCGCCTCGAACTGCTGGAGGGCCCAACCGGCACCGGTCGGTGCCTCGGCAGCCAGGGGCTGGACGAGCCGGAGCGCTTCCTCAGCGTGCCGCCGCCAGGACAGGTCGCCGGTCAGACCAGCGAGCCGCAGGCAGACCTCGATCATGACCGACGTGCCGGCCGGCTGCGCGTTGTCGAAGGTCTCCTTCGGGCGGGCGACCAGCCGCTCGGCGTCGTGGGCCGTGGTGAACCAACCGCCGTGCTCGGGGTCATGGAAGCGGGCCTGGACCTGCTCGGCCAGCCCCAGCCCTCGACGGTACCAACGCGGATCGCCGGTGGCCTCGAGCAGCGCGAGGTCGGCGAGCGCGAGGAGCGCGTGGTCGTCGAGGAACCCTTCGATGGCGGTGGTCCCCTCCGTGCGGACATGATGGAGCCGACCGTCCACGACGTGACGGTCGTGGAGCACCTCAGCGACCTCGGCAGCGGCGTCGATCCAGCCTGGCTGGTCCAGGGCGAGCCCGGCTCGGACGAGCCCGAGCACCGCGAGCGCGTTCCAGTCCGTGAGCGCTTTGTGGTCGATGCCCGGCTGGACCCGCTGCGCCCGCCTCGCGGCCAGGTGGGTGCGGACGCGTTCCCAGGTCCTCGCGAGCTCCTGCGGGTCCAACCCATCGGTGACGGCGACCTGCGTGAGCGGCTGCGGCAGGTGCAGCACGTTGTAGCCCTCGAAGTTGCCCGTCGGGCTCGCACCCAGGATGCGGGTCCAACGCTCGACGTCCACGTCGAGGGCGGTCAGCTCAGCGGCGAGCTCGTCGTAGGACCAGACCGCGAAGCGTCCCTCCTCGCCCTCGGAGTCGGCGTCGAAGGCGCTGACGAAGGTGCCATCGCTGGTGGCACGCGCCGTGGTGAGCAGCCAGGTCGCGGTGGAGCGCGCGACCTCGGCGAGATCGCTGCGGTCGGCCAGGACCGCGGCTGTGGCGTAGGCCGGCAGCAGGAGCGCGTTGTCGTAGAGCATCTTCTCGAAGTGCGGCACGAGCCAGCGGGCGTCGGTGGAGTACCGCGCGAAACCACCGGTGAGCAGGTCGTGGATGCCGCCGCGTGCCATGGCATCGAGGCTGTGGACCGCTGCCTCGAGCGCCTCCGGATGGCCGGTGCGCCGGTGGTGGTCGAGCAGCCACGCGATCGTCATGGCCTGGGGGAACTTGGGCGCACGACCGAAGCCGCCGAGTTCCCGGTCCCAGGCCCGGGTCACGACCAGGTCCGCGGCGGGGGCGAGGATGCCGGGGTCGAGGCGGTCGGCTGCCTCCGGTCCCTGCAGCTCGTCCAGCGCCGTCGCGATGCGTTCCGCGGAGCCGAGCACCTCGTCGCGCCGCTCGTCCCAGGCCTCGCGCACGGCCGTGACGACCCGCTGGAAGTCCGGCATCCCGTGCAGCGCCTCCTTGGGCCAGTAGGTGCCGGCGTAGAAGGGCGCGCCACCCGGGGTGAGGAAGACGCTCATCGGCCACCCGCCGCGGCCGCTCATGGCCTGCACCGCGCGCATGTAGACCGCGTCGACGTCCGGGCGCTCCTCGCGGTCCACCTTGACGTTCACGAAGGCGTCGTTGAGCAGCGCGGCGGTCTCCGGGTCCTCGAAGGACTCGTGCGCCATGACGTGGCACCAGTGGCAGGCGGAGTAGCCGACCGAGAGGAAGATCGGCACCCCTCGGTGTCTGGCCTCGGAGAACGCCTCCTCCCCCCACTCGAACCAGTGCACGGGGTTGTCCGCGTGCTGCCGCAGGTACGGCGAGGTCGAGGTCGCGAGCCGGTTCATCGTCGCTCCACGGGTGCGGGG
>JBKHDS010000164.1:0-5740 GCA_046541215.1 Nitriliruptoraceae bacterium | reverse complement strand
CGTCAGACCCCGTCGTCGAGGTCGGGGGCGCGTTCGGCTAGGGAGGCGCGGAGCAGTGCGAGCCTGGCTTCACGGATCGCGTTCTCCTCGCCGTCCTCGAGCGCGTCCTGGAGTTCGTCGGCTCGCTCCGGGTCGATGGTGCCGGCCCCGACGGCGGCGTCCAGCCGGTCGGACAGGACCGCGGCGACAGCGTCACGGATCTCCTCGGTCTCGAGGTCGAGCTCCTCGGCGACGTCACCTACGAAGGCGGCGATCCGCTCGCGGCGCTCCACGCGCCGCTCGCTGCGGCGTTCGAGCCGGTCCCCGAGCCGGTCCTCGTGCCCGTCAGCGACCGGGTCGACAGCCACGTCGGCTTCCGCCGTCGACGTCGCCTGCGTGGACGCCATCGTGGCCTCGGCGGCGACCGCGGCACCGGCCACCAGCAGGGCGGCGGTGATGCCGCCAGCGATCAGGGTGGGGCGCATGTGAGACCTCCATGGGGGTTCGCCGGTGCGGACCTCCCGCACCTGGTCGGCTCCCAGCGTGCAGGTCGAGGGTGAGGGAGCTGTGAAGCGTTCCTAAGGGTTCGATGAGGGTTCGTCGGTCCCCCAGATGGGCGTGGCAGACTCCGGCGATGGACACCGCGCTGCCCCGTCTGCTGCTCGTTGACGACGATGCAGCGATCCGGACCTCGCTGGCGCGGGCGCTCAGCCGCGAGGGCTTCGCGGTCCACGCCGTGGATGGCGGGCGAGCCGCCCTCGCGGCGGTGGCCGCGTCAGCCCCGGACGTGGCGATCGTCGACCTGACGATGCCCGACGTGGACGGCATCGAGGTGATCCGTCGCGTGCGGGCTGGCGGGGCGACGCTGCCGATCCTCGTCCTGTCCGCCCGCGACGAGGTGGAGGACCGGGTCGCGGGGCTACAGGCCGGAGCCGACGACTACGTGACCAAGCCCTTCGCGGTCGCGGAGCTGGTCGCCCGGCTCCAGGCGCTGCTGCGGCGCGCCGCGTCGGCGGTGGCGACGCCGCTGGTCGTCGGCGACCTCCGGGTCGACCCGGCACGGCGCCGGGCCAGGCGCGGCGAACGCGAGCTGGATCTGACCCGCCGGGAGTTCGAGCTGCTGACCACGCTCGCGCGGCACCCGAGCATCGTCCTGACGCGCGAGCAGCTGCTGGCCGACGTGTGGGGCTACGACTTCGATACCGACAGCAACGTGGTCGACGTGTTCGTCGGCTACCTGCGGCGCAAGCTCGAGGCGGCCGGGGAGCCGAGGTTGCTGCACACCGTCCGGGGCGTCGGCTTCGTGCTCCGCGTCTGATCGTCCTCGCCGTCCTGCGAAGGAGCCGCCGTGAACAGCCTGCGATGGCGGGTCGCGCTGGCCGCGGTCGCGGCGGCTGCGCTGGCGTTGGTGCTGCTCGGCACCACCGTGACCTGGTCGCTGTCGGTCCAGGAGCGACGCGATCCCGTCATCGAGCGTCTGGCCGAACGCTTCCCGCGGATCGAGGGTCGGTTGGATGCCGCGGAGCTGAGGTTGCCGACGGCGCGCAGCGTCGGGAACCGGATCCTGGTGGTCGGGGCTGGGGTGCTGCTGGTCGTGGCGGTCGCGGGGCTCGGGATCGGCGCGGTGGCGCTCGAGCCGCTGGCCGCCCTGCGTCGCAGCGCGGCCGACATCGCGGCGACCGGTGAGCTGGACCGACGGCTCCCGCGCGCCGGGCCGGTCGAGGTCGACGAGCTCGCGGTGACCCTGAACGCGATGCTGGCTCGGCTGCAGACCGCCGAGCAGCAACGCAGCGCCGCCCTGGCCGCCTCCCGGCGGTTCGCCGCGGACGCCGGCCACGAGCTGCGGACCCCGCTCACGGCGATGCGCGCCGACCTCGACGTCCTCGCCGGCTCCGAGCGGCTCGGTTCGGACGACCGCGCCGTCCTCGAGGACGTGCGGCGCGAGCAGGAACGCCTGACCGCGCTGGTGGAGGGACTGCTCCTGTTGGCGCGCGGCGACGCCGAGGTACCCCGGGAACGGCTCGATCTCGCGGAGCTGGCCGACCGCGTCGTCGTCCACGCCAGCCGCCGGCACCCCGCGGCGACCGTCGAACTGATCGCTCCCGAGCAGCTCCCGGTCATCGGCTGGTCCGATGGTCTGCGCGTGGCGTTGGACAACCTCGTCGACAACGCGCTGCGCCACGGCCAGCGCGACGTCCGCGTCGTGGTCACCCTCGCCACCGACGACGGGGTCACCGTGCTCACGGTCGAGGACGATGGCCCCGGCATCGATCCCGCCGATCGCGCGCGCGTGCTGGAGCGGTTCGAGCGCGGACGGACCGCGGCGCCCGGCAGCGGGCTCGGCTTGGCCCTGGTCGCCCAGCAGGCCCGCCTGCACGCCGGGTCCGTGGAGCTCGGCGACTCGCCCCTCGGTGGGACGCGCGTTCGGATGACCCTCGGCCGAGCTGGGACGAGCAGCACGCCGAGCCCTCCGCCGAGCACCGGTCCGCGCTCCTCCGCGGTCTAGGAGGCTTGACGCGAGCGGAGGCCAGGGGGGAGCCGGCCGCACCGGGCGAACGCGAGGAGCCGTCCCGTGGACGGCACCACCGGATCACTGGTGGCCCGGCTCGTGCAGTCGCGGGATGAGTCGGTCCTGCAGCGCCTCGAGCTCCTCGCGCTGCGCGATGGCGCGCCGTTCGAGCCCATCGAGGTCGATGTCGTCGGGCACCGCGTCGGGGACGAGGACCGCGAGCGTCCGCCACACCCTCGCCTTGCCCGACACCCCCATGATCAACAGGTCCAGTTCCAGCACCGGCGAGAGCGCCGAGGTGCCGAGGAGCTGGGCGTTGAGCTTCATCCGTCCCAGACGTTCGGCGATGCGCACCGCCAGCTCGCGTGTCCGCGGCTGACGGATGCCGAGCGCCGCGGCACAGCGGCGAAGGTCGCGACGGTCCTCGCCGATCTCGTCGGCCAGGCGCCTGAGCGTGCGCCCCGCCTCCGCATCGAGCTCACCGGTCGTTCCCGCCGCCCGTTGGGCGAGCGCGTGACCTCCAGCCGCGCCGGCGAGATGGTCCCGCACGTAGGTGGCGAGGAGGTCCTCGAAGGGGGCGTCGTCGAGATGGAGCCGGGTTCGCATGCTGTCTCCTGACCGGCCGCTGAGCGAGCCGTGTTCCCATCTCTGCCAACGTGGCCGCTGCCGGGTGCCCGTGGTCTGGCACCTTCGGCTGATGGCCGCCTGACCTGGTCGTGGTCAGTACGGCACCGGTGCTGCCGGGGTCGGCCTAGGCTGGCTGCGCGACGACGAAGGTGGCCAGCGCGTGAGCGATCGAGCGAGGCCCGGCTCGCCGGTCGGTGGAGCGACCCAGCCGCGCGAGATCGTCCCCCAGTTGGCGACGGCTGGCGGCCGGCTGGAGGCCGGGACGTGGTTCTTCGAGCGCAAGCTGGACGGCATCCGTTGTCTGGTCCACCTCGAGCACGGCGTGGCGCGGCTGCAGAGCCGCCAGGGCCGGCCCTACGCCGAACGTCTGCCCGGGATCGCCGACGCCGTCTCTCGGCAGGCCTCGGCCGACCTGATCGCTGACGGTGAACTCATCACCTTCGAGGACGGGGCCACCTCCTTCCCCCGCCTCCAGCAGGCGCTCGCGCGGCGCGGGCCGCTCGACACGGAGGTCTGGCTGTACGTCTTCGACCTCCTCTGGTCGCAGGGCCGGGATCTGCGTCCGTCCCCGCTGCGAGAGCGGAAGCTCCGGCTCGAGGACGCGTTCGCCTTCGACGGTCCCGTGCGCCTGACCGGGCACCAGGTGGCCGACCATGATCGCCAGGACGTGCTGCTGGCCGAGGCGTGCGAGCAGGGGTGGGAGGGCCTCATCGCCAAGCGGCCCACCGCCGCCTACCGCGGCGGACGCTCCCGCGCGTGGAGGAAGCTGCCCTGCCTGTCGCGCGGCGGGTTCGTCGTCGGTGGCTGGACCGCAGGAGCCCGCCGCGGCTTCGCCGCCCTGCTCCTCGGCCGACCGACCCCCGAGGGGCTGCGGTACGTCGGCAAGGTCGGCAGCGGGTTCGATGACCGGCACCGACACGCCCTCGAGGCGTTCCTCCCCCGGATCGAGCGCCACGCCCCGGCCTTCCTCGACCCCCCGGGTGATCGTCAGGTCCACTGGGTCGAGCCGGTGCTGACGGTGCTGGTCGACCACCTCGGCTGGACGACCGGGGGCCGTCTGCGACAACCCCGCTTCGTCGCGCTCGTCGCCGACGAGCCGCCGGAGCGCGACGGGTCCGGGCAGCGCGACCGTCCCGGTGGGCCGGGTGGCCACATCGACCGGGCCTGATGGGGGTCCGTCGTCCCCGCCGCAGGGGGAGGACAGTGGGAGTTCGGCCAGGTCCGCTCCCAGCCGAGGGTGCACGATGAACGGCCCCCCGAAGCCACGAGGCTTCCCAGGGAGAGGCAGTCGCATGGCACGTCCGACGTGGAGTGGCGCCGTCAGCTTCGGGCTCGTCACCGTTCCGGTGGAGATGTACACCGCGGTCCGGCCGCAGCGGGTGCGCTTCCGGCAGCTCAGCCGGGACACGCACGCACCGGTCCGTCAGCGGCTCGTCGACGACTCCACGGGCGAGGAGCTCACCCGGGATGACATCGTCAAGGGCTACGAGCTCGACGACGGGCGTTTCGTCGTGGTCGAACCGGACGAGCTCGACGACCTCGAGCCGGAGGCGTCCCGGGTGATCCGCATCCACGCTTACGTGGAGCAGAGCGACATCGACCCCATCTTCTACGACCGTGCCTACTACCTCGCCCCCGACGGCGAGGTGGCCCGCCGTCCCTACCAGCTGCTGACCGAGGCCATGAGCGACACCGGTCAGGTCGCGGTCGCGAACTTCGTGATGCGCAACCGTGAGTACCTGGCCGCCATCCGGGCTCGGGACGGGGTGTTGGTCCTGTCGACGATGCACCACGCCGCCGAGGTCATGGAGCCCGCGGACCTCGACCTCGATCTCGAGCGTGGGGCCACGCCCTCCGACCAGGAGCTGGCGATGGCCGAGCAGCTCATCGGATCGATGCGGACCGCGTTCGATCCTGAGGCCTACCCCGACCGTCACCGCGACGATCTCCTGACCTTCCTCGAGGGCAAGGCCGAGGGCCGCACGGTCGAGGTCGACACCGGACGGGCCGACCGGGGCAACGTGGTCGATCTCATGGCGGCACTGGAGCAGAGCCTGCAGCGGGCGCGTTCCGGCTCCGAGGCGGCGGCGCCCGAGGTCGACTACGGGTCCCTGACCAAGTCCGAGCTCTACGACCTCGCCAAGGAGCGGGACATCCCGGGACGTTCCTCGCTGTCGAAGGCGGAGCTCATCGAGGCTCTGCGCCACCAGGATGAGCAGGCCGATGTGGCGTGAGCGCCAGGGCTGCCCGCACGGTCGTACCGGTCGACGGGCGTGAGCTGACCATCACGAACCCCGACAAGGTGCTCTTCCCGGACGACCGGATCACCAAGGGGCAGCTGGTCCAGCACCAGCTGACCTGCGCCGGACTGCTCCTGCCCCTGCTCGCTGACCGTCCGTTGACCTTGCGGCGCTACCCGGACGGCATCGCGGGCGAGGGATGGTTCCAGAAGCACCGCCCACCGGGCGCGCCCGCCTGGGTACGCCATGCCGCCATCCCGCGAGGTATCGGTCGTCCGGCGGGCGACCCGTCGGGTCCGCGCGGTACTCGACGAGCTGGGCATGGCGTCGCGTCTGAAGACGAGCGGCTCGGCCGGGTTCCACGTCCATGTGCCCTTGGTGGGTA
>JBKHDS010000163.1:0-5750 GCA_046541215.1 Nitriliruptoraceae bacterium | reverse complement strand
CTCTGCTATGTCTGGTTCGGACTGACGGAGGTCGCGGCGGTGACCGCGGTCGCGGGAGCGACGGCCACCCGGTGGCGGGCCAGCGTGGCCGCGTAGCCTGCGCCTTCGGCGAATGTCCGGCGGTGTCGCCAGAGCGGTGGCCACCCCGGGGTTCCAGCCCGGTCGCGTGCGCCCCGGGGGACGACCGCGGCCCCATCGGTCGGTCCGGCGGCGGGAGCACCGGCGGTCATCGCCCGGGCGATCGCGTGAGCGGACCGGGCCTCGGCGACCGTGACGACCTCGGTACCGGCCTCGGCCAGCGCGGCGGCGACCGGCAGCAGGAACGGCCCGGACCCGCCCACCACGGCCCGCTCGCCGACCCGCACCCCGTGGCCCTTGAGCAACGCCTGCGCCGCGCCGGCGGTGACCACGCCCGGTAGGTCCCAGCCGGGGAAGGGCAGCACCCGATCGGTCGCACCGGTGGCGAGCACCACCACCTCGGTGCACAGCGTGGCGGCGGGCGGCTCCGCCCCGGCCAGCCCGGTCAGATGCAGCGCGATGCGGGGACCGGACAGCCGTCCGGCGCTCCCGGCAGCGGCCTCGGCCGAGCGCCCAGCGGCACCCACCGCGGGCTCGGTCGACCGCCCGACGGCACCCACAGCGGGCTCCTCGACCGTCGCGGTCCACACGGTGGTACCGCCGTGGTGGTTGATGGTGCCGACCTCGAGGTGGTGGAGGTAGGACCGCACGACCGGGTCGGGATGGTCGATGGTCAGCGCGCCGGTGCGGGTGCGGTGGTACTGCCCGCCCGGCTGCTGGTAGGTGTCGAGCACGTGCACCGCCACGCCAGCCTCGGCCAGCGCGACGGCCGCCGCCATCCCGGCGGGGCCCGCGCCGACGACCACGGCCGCGACCACTACCTCGGTGCCCGCCCCGTCCGGGGAGACGGCGCCGGCGTCAGATGAGGCGGTCGACATCGTGGGGCTCCACCTCGGCGTCGGGGGTCGCGGGGGTCAGGCAGGCGCGCTGGCCGGGACGGCCATCGACCACCACCAGGCAGTCGTAGCAGGAGCCGATGCCGCACAGCAGCCCGCGTGGGGTGCCGTGGACGCGGGTCGTCCTGAGCTCGCGGACCCCGGCGGCGAGCAGGGCCGCGCCGATGCTCTGCCCGGGCTCTGCCGGGTAGGAGCGGCCGGCGAAGCGGAAGGTGAAGGACGAGCTGCCCTCCCGGTCGTCGGACCGGGGCTGGCGGGGGACCATGGGGTCAGACATCGGCGGGGTCCTGGGCCAGGGCGGCGTCCTCGGCGTGGTCCGGCGCGACGGCGGGCCCACCCGCAGCGACATCCGGGGCTGCGGCGTCACCCGCGGCGGCGTCAGGCAGCGGGCGCAGGCTCAGCCGGTCCGGGGCGAAGGGGGCCGGGTCGACCGCCGGCTCCGACCCGGTGACGAGCGCGGCGATGAGGTCCCCGGTCGCCGGCGCCAGGCCGATCCCCGCGCCCTCGTGGCCGGTGGCGTGGTGCAGCCCCACCACCTCGGCATCAGCCCCGATGATCGGCAGGTGGTCGGGCGTGTAGGGGCGGAAGCCGAGGTAGGTGCGCAGCAGGTGGACATCGGCGAGCACGGGGAACAGCTCGATCGCGCGCGCCGCCATCGCCCCCTGCAGCGGGAGGTTGGGCCGGCGGTCGAGCCCGACGAGCTCCCGGCTCGAGCCGATCAGGACCGTGCCGGAGCGGGTGCCCTCGATGACCGAGGAGATCCCGGGCGCGGACGGGTCGGAGGACGCGATGGTGGCGACGTAGTCCGCGTCGTAGACCTTGCGCCGGATGAGCGTCGGCAGTGGTTCGGTCACCAGGATCTGCCCGCGGCGGGGGTGCACCGGCAGGTCGACACCTGCCAGCGCGGCGATCTCGCGGCTCCACACCCCCGCGGCGTTGACGACCGTCCGGGTCGCGATGGTCCCGCGGTCGGTGGCCACGGCGAGGACCGCACCGGCGTCGTCGATCTGCAGCGCCGTGACCCGGGTGTGGGGGTGGACCGTCGCGCCTCGGCGGCGGGCGCGGCGCAGGATGGCCGCGGAGGCCTTGACCGGCTGGACCTGCTGGTCCTGCGGGTAGGCCATCCCGCCGATCAGGTCAGGGGTCAGGTGGGGCTCGAGCTCCCGCGCGGCGGCGGGATCGACCGGTTCGGCGGTGACGCCGGCCGCGCGCTGCAGGACCGCGAGCTCGGTGATGGCGGCGTGGCCAGCCTCGGTGGTGGCGACCATCAGGCCGCCCTTGGCCTCGAGCTCAAGGTCGCTGCCCTCCTCGTCCGCCAGCTCCTCGCCGAGCTCCCGCCAGCGATCGTTGCTCACGAGCGCAAGGCCGAGCTCGGGCCCGAGCTCCTTGTCGGAGACGAGGATGTTGCCCTCGCCGGCGGCGGTGGTCCCGCCCGCGAGCCCGTGGCGCTCCAGCACCGCGACCGTGAGCCCCGCGCCCGCCAGGGCGTCGGCGCAGTACGCGCCGACGATCCCTGCGCCGATGACGACGGCGTCGGCGGTGCGGGGCAGGGGCTGGCTCACGCGGTGGCGCCGCCCGCCCGGGTCGGCACGTCCGGCGCGGGCAGCAGGCAGTCGTCGCTGGCCGCGCCGATCAGGAAGCCGCGCGGGTATGGGTCGGTCGGGTCCAGCAGGTACTGCGCGGTCCCCGTGATCCACGCCCGCCCCCGGATCGTCGGGATGACCGCCGGCCGACCGGCGACGGTCGTCTCCTCGATGAGCGTGCCGGTGAACCGGCTACCGATGAGCGACTCGTTCACGAAGGGGGTACCGAGGTCGAGCTCCCCGCGGGCGTGCAGGACCGCGAGGTGCGCCGAGGTCCCGGTCCCGCACGGCGAGCGGTCGATCCATCCGGGGTGGATCACCGTGGCGCCGCGGGCGTCAGCGTCCGGGCTGTGCTCCCCGGTCAGCACCACGTGCTTGAGCCCTGCGATCGCCGGCTCGGTCGGGTGGACCGGGCGGGCCTGGGTGTTGATGGCCTGCATCACCTCGAGCCCCGCGGCGATCAGCTCCGGGGCCCGCGCCGGGTCGAGGTCCAGGCTGAGGTCCGCCGCCGGCAGCAGCGCGTAGAAGTTGCCCCCGAAGGCGAGGTCGACGGTGACGGTGCCCCGGCCGGGGACGTGCACCTCGAGGTCCAGAATGTCCACGAAGGAGGCCACGTTGGTGATCGTGACCGCCTCGGCCCGGCCGTCCACCACCTCGACGTCCGCCCTGATGAGGCCAGCGGGGGTGTCGAGGTGGAGGGTGGTGACCGGCTCGGTGACCGCGACCATGCCGGTCTCCACCAGGACCGTGGCGACCCCGATCGTGCCGTGACCGCACATCGCGAGGCAGCCGGACACCTCGATGTAGAGGACGCCGTAGTCCGCATCCGGGCGGGTGGGGGGCTGCAGGATCGCGCCGGACATAGCGCTGTGGCCGCGCGGCTCGTACATCAGCAGCGTTCGCAAGCCATCGCGGTCGCGCTCGAAGGCGAGCTTGCGTTCGAGCATCGTGTTGCCGGGCAGCGTGCCGACGCCGCCGGTGATGACGCGGGTCGGCATCCCTTCGGTGTGGGAGTCGACCGCGTGGTAGACGTGGGTGGAGCGCATGTCAGGCGACGCTCAGGGCGCGGTCGAGCTGCTGGCGGATGCGCGCCTGGTCGGCGGCGGGGAGCGGCAGGCGCGGTGGGCGGGTCGGGCCCATGGGCTGGCCGACGAGCTCCTGGGTGAGCTTGATGGCCTGGACGAACCGCGGGCCGGTGTCCCAGCGGAAGAGGGGGAGCGCGGCCTCGTAGCGGGGCAGGGCCTCGTGCAGGCGGCCCTCACGCCCCAGCGCGAACAGCTCGCTGCACAGGCCCGGGAGCGCGCCGGCGAACCCGCTGATCCAGCCGGTGGCGCCGAGCGCGGCCGACTCGAGCGCGAGGTCGTCGGCGCCGCACAGGATCTCGAGCTCCGGGGCGGTGTCCTTGAGCTCGAGCACCCGGCGGGCATCGCCGGAGAACTCCTTGACCGCGACCACCTCGTCGATGCGAGCGAGCTCCGCGTAGAGGTCCGGGGTCAGGTCCTTCTTGGTGGAGAACGGGTTGTTGTAGGCGATGATGGGCAGGCCCGCGCGGGCGATCTGGGCGAAGTGGGCGAGCATCTCCTCGCGGGTCGCGTTGTGGATGACCGGAGGCAGGGCCATCACCCCGGCGGCACCAGCCTCGGCGGCGTGGCGGGCGTGGGCCAGCGACTGGTGCGAGCCGGGGGCGGAAACCCCGGGGACGACCTTGACGCGGCCGCCGCTCGCGTCGGCAGCCACCTCGATGGCGGCCTCGACGGTCGCGTGGCGTTCGTCGTCGCTGAGCGACTCGTACTCGCCGAGCGAACCGTTGGGGACCAGCCCGTCGACGCCGCTGTCGATCAGCCACCGGCAGTGCTCGCGGTAGGTGTCGAGGTCGAGCGCGCCGTCCGCGGCGAAGGCCGTGGTGGTGGCGACGTAGATGCCGGGGAAGCGGGTCATCGGGGTCCTCGTCGTGCACGTCGGGGTGGCCGCGGTGGCTGGATGGCCCCGGCCGGTCGGTCGCGGACCCGGCTGCGGTCCGGGGCTGCAACCCTACGCGCCGCGCCCCCGGTAGCGCGGCCGACCAGGTCGCCGGCCCGGGACGACCACCCGGTCGCAGGCGTCGGGGGCCGGTTGCTCCCCACGATCCGCCCGGACGGTCGAGCAGTCTGCGGGGAGCAACCGGCCGAGCGACACGGCCAACCGGCGACCGCGGCAGCGGGGTCCGCGCGGGCGGGGGTGAGGTGCCGGTGCTCCCCACGATCCGCCCGGACGGTCGAGCAGCCTGCGGGGAGCAACCGGTTGGGCGGGCCGGACCCCGGACGGCAGCGCGGGTAGCTCAGGCCCGGCCGTTGCCGGCCAGCCAGGCCGCGAAGGGCTCGCCGGTGAGCCGCTCGTAGGCCTCCAGGTAGCGGGCCTGGGTGGCATCGACCACCTCGGCGGGCAGCGCCGGAGCGGGCGGCTGCTTGTCCCACCCGGTCGAGGTGGCGTAGTCGCGCACGAACTGCTTGTCGAAGCTCGGAGGCGTTCGCCCCGGGGCCCAGCGATCCGCCGGCCAGTAGCGCGAGGAGTCCGGCGTGAGCAGTTCGTCCGCGAGCACGAGTTCGCCATCGCGCAGACCGAACTCGAACTTCGTGTCGGCCAGCAGGATGCCCCGTTCGGCGGCGTAGGTGGCCGCCGCCGTGTAGAGCGCGAGGGATCGGCGCCGCAGCCGGGTCGCGGTCGCACCGCCGATCGCGTCGGCGACCGCCTCGAAGGGGACGTTCTCGTCGTGCTCGCCGCGCTCGGCCTTCGTCGCCGGGGTGAAGATCGGCTCCGGCAGCCGCGCAGCCTCCTGCAGCCCAGCCGGCAACCGCACGCCGCACACGGCTCCGGTCGCCTGGTACTCCCGCCAACCGGAGCCGGCGAGGTACCCGCGCACGACGCACTCGAAGGGCACGATCTCCACACGCCGGCACAGCATGCTCCGACCGCGCAGCTCGCCGCGGGTCGCGAGGTCCAGCCGGTCCGCGACAGCCGCCGGGAGGTCGTCGAGCGACGTGCTGACGAGGTGGTGCGGCCCGAGCCCGGAGAGCCTCTCGAACCAGAACGCGGACAACCCGGTCAGCACGCGTCCCTTGTCGGGGATCGGGGTGGGGTGGACCACGTCGTAGGTGGAGACGCGGTCGCTGGCGACGAGCAGGAGGCGGTCGTCATCGACGGCGTACAGGTCACG
>JBKHDS010000162.1:0-5768 GCA_046541215.1 Nitriliruptoraceae bacterium | reverse complement strand
GTGTCCAACGGTGCCACAGGTCGCTCCCCGGCGTCGCCACGAGGAGCCCACGCCGCAGCCACCACCCTACTGGGGACCGACGGCCCGCGGTCGGTGCCGGCTGCTCGTGTCGCACCAGCAGGTCACGGTCGCGGCTAGCGTGGCGCCGCCCGACGCACCCGATCGCGCGTGCTTGCCCCGAACGCGCCAGCGGACCTGTCATGTTCGACAAGCTCCTCGAGCACGTCGTCCCCGGCGACGTCCTCGCCCGAACGATCCTCGACCAGACCGGCCGACCGTTGCTGCGCGCAGGGACGGCCCTGACCACCAGCTACATCGAGCGGCTGCGCGAGCGCGGGTACACGGCCGTGTCGATCCAGGACGGGCTCGCCGACGACGTCGTCCCCGAGACCATGGTGAGCGCCCAGCTCCGCCAGACGGTCTCGACCCACGTCGGCAGCTTCTTCGGGCAGGTCCGCGACGTCGCGACCGAGCGCGGGCGGGGTCAGGGCGGGGTCGAGGACGCCGTGGCCGACCTCGGCGAGCAGCCGCTGCCGCTCGCCGACGACGACGGCAAGACCGCCATCGAGATGCTGTACGAGGACGTCCAGCGCCTCATCAACGAGATCGTGGGCTCCGAAACCGTCGCCGGGCTCGAGTCGCTCAAGACCCACAACGAGTACACCTTCCAGCACTCCGTCGACGTGGCCGTGCTCGGCACGCTGCTCGGAAGCCGCATGGGGCTGCCCAGCTCCCGGCTGCGCGAGCTCGCGCTCGGCTGCCTGTTGCACGACCTCGGCAAGCTCTACATCGAGGAGGCCATCCTCGACAAGCCAGGCAAGCTCACCGCGGAGGAGTACGGCGCGGTGAAGGAGCACCCCCGCATGGGGTTCGAGCTGATCCGCCGCATGCCGGTGGTCAGCCTGCTCCCCGCCCACGTGGCCTACCAGCACCACGAGCAGCAGGCCGGCTCGGGCTACCCGCGCGGCCTGGTCGGGGACAACCGCATCGGGCCGCGCCTGCACGAGGAGCGCATCGGTGCCGGACACATGCTGCTGATCGCGGAGATCGGGGCGGTCGCCGACGTCTACAGCGCGGTCAGCTCGGACCGGCCCTACCGCCCCGCGATGGCGCCGGACGAGGCCGTGGATGTCGTGGACAAGATGGCCGGACGGCACCTCAACCGGGAGATCGTGCAGCTGTTCACCCGTGTGGTGCCCCGCTACCCCATCGGCCGGTGGGTCGAGTTGCGCGGAGGCGGCCTCGACGGCGCCCGCGGCGTCGTGACCCAGCTCCACGTGCTGCGCATGGACCGCCCCACGGTCCGGGTCCTGATCGATGGTGCCGGGGAGCAGCTTGCGACCCCGGAGGAGCTCGACCTGCGCGAGCGACACGAGATCGGGCTGCGCAGCCTCGGCGCCCACCACGAGCCGACCCGCTGAGGCGGGGCACGACGCCCCCCGATCGGCTCGAGCTCCTCCTCGACACGACGGGAGGCGACACGACCCGGCGCTGCACCAGCGGGGCGGCGGTCGCCCGGTGGGGCGGTACCGTCCGCTGCGACGGCCCTGGCTCGCGCACAGCCCGCGCAGCCGGCATCGGCGGCGGGAGGAAGGCGGCGGGATGAGCGAGGATGGCCAGGCCCAGCCAGCCTGCTACCTGCACCCGGACCGGCCCGCGCTGCTGCGCTGCTCCCGGTGCGAGCGACCGATCTGCGGGGACGATGCGATCGAGGCGCCGGTCGGCTACCAGTGCCGACCCTGCGCGCAGGGGGGGCAGCCGGTCCGGCGCATGGTCGACGTCGCCCAGCAGGCCCCCGCGACCCGCGCGCTCGTCGGGGTCATCGCGGTGCTGTTCCTGCTGACCACCCTGGACAGCACCCTCACACGCCTGCTCGGGCTCATCCCGCTCGCGGTGACCGCTGGGGGCGTCGAGGTGCTCCGGGCCGTCACCGACGCGATCCCGCTGACGACGCTCGGGTCCGATATCGGCGAGCCCTGGCGGCTGGTCAGCAGCGGCTTCCTGCACGCCAACCTCATGCACGTCGGGTTCAACGGGCTGCTGCTGTGGCAGCTCGGACACCTGCTGGAGCCACTGCTCGGTCGGGCCCGGTTCCTGGCGCTGTACGCGGCGGGTCTGGCCGGCGGGAGCCTCGGGGTGATGCTCGTCTCGTGGATCTCCACGGTGGCTGGCCTGTCCGGGATCGACCTGGCGATGCGCATCCTTGGCGGCAACCCCTTCCAGACCACCATCGGGGCCTCCGGGGCGGTGTTCGGCCTGATGGGCGCGGCCATGGTCGTGCTGCGCTCACGCGGCGTGAACCCCTGGCGGACCTCGATCGGGACGCTCGTCGGTCTGAACCTCGTCCTGACCTTCGTGTTCCCCACGATCTCCGTCGGGGGCCACGTCGGCGGGCTCCTGGCGGGGGCGGCGGCCGGCGCGCTCCTGCTCGTCGAGCGCGAGCGAGCCGGCACCCGCACGCGGCTGGTCGCCGGGCTGGGCGTGGCGATGCTGCTGGCCTCAATCCTGATCGGCGCCGTGCTCGCGCGGGCCATCACCGGCTGAGGGGCCCCGTGGGTCGGGCCGATGGTCCGCGCCGGTGCTGCCCGGACGCCACCCCCGTGGCAGCGCGCGGGTGCCGGGGAAGAGCAGGTCGAGGAAGCGTTCGGCGGTGGGCTGCGGCTCGTGGTTGGCGAGACCGGGCCGCTCGTTGGCCTCGATGATGACGTGCTCCGGCCCGGTCACGTCGGGGACCAGCAGGTCCACGCCGACCACGGGGATGTCGAGCACCTCGCTGGCACGCACGGCCGCCCGGGCGAGGTCGGGGTGGAGCTCATCGGTCACGTCGTGGATCGTTCCGCCGGTGTGGAGGTTGGCGGTCCGGCGGACCTGGACCTCTATGCCGGCGGGTAGGACGTCGTCGAGGTCGTATCCGGCGTCCGCGACCGTCCGGGTCGTCTCGTCATCGAGGGGGATGGTGGACTCACCCCCGGTCGCCGCTGCCCGGCGCCGCGAGGTCGCGGCGATCAGTTCCGCGACGGTGTGCTCACCGGTCCCGGTCACCCGCGCCGGGCGCCGGCGGGCCGCCGCGACGACCTCGTGGTCGATGACCAGCACGCGCACGTCGTCGCCCGTGACGAACCGCTCGAGCAGGACGTCGGGGCAGTACCGCTCAGCGAGCGCGATCGCGGCGACGAGGCCCTCCTCGGTCCGCACGTCGACGCTGATGCCCTGGCCCTGCTCGCCGCGCGCGGGCTTGACGACCAGCCGGCCGTGCTCGGCGAGGAAGGCCAGGTCCTGCCCGTCGTAGGTCGCGAGCCGCCCGGCCGCGACCTCGAGTCCGGCATCGGCGAGGAGGCGGCGGGTGAGCCGCTTGTCGTCGCAGCGGCTCATCGCCACCGCCGTCGTCAGTTCCGACAGCGACTCGCGCGTGTGGATGATGCGCCCACCGTGCGAGAGGCGCAGCAGTCCGGACTCCGCGTCGGTGACCCGGACGGTGACCCCGCGCCGCAGGGCCTCGTCGGCGATGAGCCGGGCGTAGGGGTTCAGGTCCTCGATGCCCTCGGTGGGCGTGGCGGCGAACAGCGGCTCGTTGATCGGGTTCTTGCGTTTGATCGCGAACACCGGCACCCGCACGAAGCCGAGCTGCTCGTACAGCCGGATCGCCGGCCGGTTGTCGTGGACCACGGACAGGTCGAGGTAGCTGCGGCCACGACCGTGGTAGCGCTCCGCGAGGGTGCGCACGAGCGCCCGCCCGACCCCCGGGCGCGAGGTGGAGGGGTCCACCGCCAGACACCACAGGCTCGTCCCTCCTTCGGGGTCATCGAAGGCGAAGGTGTGGTCCACGCCGGTCACCGTCCCGATCACCGCGCCGCTGCGCTGGTCCTCGGCGACGAGGTAGGTGAAGGACTGGGTCAGCTGGTTGCGCCACAGCACCTCGGTGGGCGCGGTGACCATGCCGGTCTCGGTGTAGATGCGGTTGACGGCCTCCGCGTCGGCGGCGCTGGCCATCTTGCGTACCACGATGCCACGGACCGGGTCGGCGTCACGCGGCAGGGCGTGGAGCCACAACCGGTAGGTGTGGCTCGGGTCGATGAACAGCTCCTGGGGTGCCTTGGCGACCGCGACGTGGGGGTCGCGGACGTACATGCAGATGTCGCGCCGCCCCGGCTGCTCCCGTGCCACCTCGGCGATCAGGCGGTCGTGGTCGGCGAAGGTCTGGCCGAACAGCAGGCGACCCCAGCCGCACTCGAGCGCGACGTCCGCTGGGACGTCGTCGTCACGGTTCCCACCCGTCTCGTCCCACGGTCGGATCGAGCGGGAGCGCTCGGAGTCGGGGACCGGGGTGCGGCGGGGGTTGCGTGCGCGCCGCCGATCGCGGTCCACTCCGGAGCCGGACATGGTGGCCTCCTCGTCGGGGCCGTGCGCGACCGTCAGGGCGCCACGTCGTGGGACTGCAGCCACAGCTCGAGCAGCGCGAGCTGCCACAGCTGGTTGCCGCGCAGAGGGGTCAGCTCGGCGTTCGGGGCCGCGAGCAGGTGCGCCACGTAGTCCTGCTCGAACAGGCCCCGCTCGCGAGCCTCGGGGGCGTGCAGCGCGTCGCGGACCAGGTCGAGGTAGGGCCCCTCGAGGTGGGTGAGCGCCGGCACGGGGAAGTAGCCCTTCGGGCGGTCGATCACCGCCGCCGGGATGATCCGCCGGGCCGCCTCCTTCAGCACCCCCTTGCCCTCCTGGGCGAGCTTGAGCTCCGGGGGGACCCGGGCTGCCACCTCGAGGACCTCGTGGTCGAGGAAGGGCACGCGCGCCTCGAGCCCGGCGGCCATGGTCATGTTGTCCACCCGCTTGACCGGGTCGTCGACGAGCATGATCTGCGAGTCGAGGCGCAGGGCCATGTCGGTGGCGGTCTCGGCGCCGTCACGGGCGAAGTGCTGGGCGACGAAGGCGCGCGAGACGTCCTCGCTCACCCGGTGCTCGGGACGCACCACCTCAGCCATGTGCGCGTGCGGCCGGTCGAAGAACGCGGCCTGGTAGGCGTCCACGGCCCGGGCGACCAGCGCGTCCCGGGAGACCCCCGGCCCGAGCTCGTCGGTGAGCTCCTGCATCGGCGGGTACCAGTGGTAACCGGCGAACACCTCGTCGGCGCCCTGCCCGGACTGGACCACCTTCACGTGCTTGGCGACCTCCTGGGAGAGCAGGTAGAAGGCCACCGCGTCGTGGCTGACCATCGGCTCGCTCATGGCGTGGATCGCACCGGCGAGGGCGGGCAGCATCCGGTCGGTGCCGATGCGCAGCTGGTGGTGGTCGGTCGCGAACTCCTGCGCGATGAGGTCGGAGTAGCGGAACTCGTCCCCCGAGCGCCCGCCCACCGCCTCGAACCCGATGGAGAAGGTGGTCACCCCTTCCTGGCCGGCCTCGGCCAGCAGCCCCACCACCAGCGAGGAGTCCAGCCCGCCCGACAGCAGCACCCCGACGGGCACGTCGGCGACGGTGCGCCAGCGCACCGCGGACCGCAGCGCGTCCAGCACCGCGTCCTCCCAGTCGCGGGCGGACCAGTCGGCGCGGTCGCCGTCGCGGGTGAAGTCGGGCTGCCAGTACTCGGTGTCGGTCGCCGTACCGTCCGGCTCGATCATCCGGACGGTCGCGGGCGGGAGCTTGCGGACCCCGGCCAGGATCGTGTGCGGGGCGGGGACGACCGCGTGGAAGCTGAGGTAGTGGTGCAGCGCGACCGGGTCGATGGAGGTGTCGACGTCCCCGGCGGCGAGCAGCGCGGGCAGGGTCGAGGCGACGCG
>JBKHDS010000161.1:0-5785 GCA_046541215.1 Nitriliruptoraceae bacterium | reverse complement strand
CCCCGGCCGAGGGTGGGCCTGACGAGGCGGACCGACGTGACCGCGGTCATCGAGGCGGAAGGTCTCGGCAAGCGGTACGGGTCCGTCGTCGCGCTCGACGGGCTCGACCTCGCGGTCCCGGCCGGCACGGTCCTCGGTCTGCTCGGACCGAACGGCGCCGGCAAGACCACCGCCGTGCGGGTCCTGACGACCCTGCTGCGACCCGACGCCGGTCGGGCCACGGTCGCCGGGTTCGATGTCGTGGAGGCACCGGAGGAGGTCCGCCGGCGCATCGGGCTGACGGGGCAGTACGCGGCGGTGGACGAGACGCTGACCGGTTTCGAGAACCTGGAGATGATCGGCCGCCTCTACCGGATGGGTCGACGCGCGGCCCGGGCACGAGCCCGCGAGCTCCTCGAGCGGTTCGCGCTGGCTGACGCCGCCGACCGGCCGGTGAAGACCTACTCCGGTGGGATGCGGCGCCGGCTCGATCTGGCGGGCTCGCTCGTCGCCGAGCCGTCGGTGCTCTTCCTCGACGAGCCGACCACCGGCCTCGATCCCCGCAGCCGGGTCACGATGTGGGAGGTGATCCGGGAGCTCGTCGGCCAGGGCACGACGCTGCTGTTGACGACGCAGTACCTCGAGGAGGCGGACCGACTGGCCGACGAGATCGTCGTGATCGACCACGGTCGGGTGATCGCGCGTGGCGACGCCGACGGGCTCAAGGCACAGGTCGGCGGCGAACGCATCGAGCTCATCGTCCGGGATGCCGACCGGGTCGCCGAGGCCCGCACGATCCTGGCGGCGGCCGCGATCGGGCCGGTGCTCGTCGATGGGCAGGGCACGGGTCTGACCGCTCCGGTCCAGGGCGGTCCCGACACCCTCATGTGGGTCCTGCGTGAGCTCGACGTCGCGGGGCTCGCGCTGCTCGATGTCGGGCTGCGGCGTCCGACGCTGGACGACGTGTTCCTCACCCTGACCGGCCAGCCGACCGAGGCCGCCACGGCCGACGGCGCCGAGGAACCCAGCGAGGAGCCGGGCCGATGAGGCGGCTCGGGTGGGTGCTGCACGATGGGCACATCGTCGCCCTTCGCAACGTGCGCAAGATCCGCCGGGTCCCCGAGGTCCTGGTGTTCGTGCTGATCTCGCCCATCATGTTCGTGCTGCTGTTCGCCTACGTGTTCGGCGACTCGATCCCCATCCCGGGCATCGACTACCGGGAGTTCCTCATCGCCGGCATCTTCGCGCAGACGGTGATCTTCGGAGCGACCTTCACCGGCGCCGGGATCGCCGAGGACATGCAGAAGGGCATCATCGACCGCTTCCGTTCCCTGCCGATGTCACGCTCGGCTGTGCTGGTCGGCCGAACCGCCAGCGACGTGATCTACAACCTGCTGTCGATCCTGATCATGACGCTGACCGGGCTGCTCGTCGGGTGGCGGATCCGTGGCTCGCTGCTGGATGCCATCGGCGGGTTCCTGCTGCTGCTGGTGTTCGCCTACGCCTTCTCCTGGGTGATGGCCTACGTCGGGCTCCTGGTGCCCAGCGTCGAGGTGATCAACAACGCGTCGTTCATCGTGATCTTCCCGGTCACGTTCATCGCGAACACCTTCGTGCCGGCGGAGAACCTGCCCGGTCCCTTGCGCACCTTCGCCGAGTGGAACCCGGTCTCGGCGGTGACCCAGGCTGCCCGTGAGGCCTTCGGCAACACCAACCCGGCGCTTCCCCCGCCCGACGTCTGGCCGCTGCGTCACCCGGTCGCCTACACGCTGCTGTGGGTCGGCATCATCCTCGTGGTGTTCGTGCCGCTGTCGGTGCGCCGCTACCAGCGCGCCGCGACCCGGTGAGCTGGTCTTCGCGGACCGTCAGCCACGGGCCAGCGGCCCCGGTCGGATGTCCGCCGTATCCGGGGCCGCCGCGTGGTGTCGTGTCCCACGCGCTCCCTACGCTGCGGGCACGCGACCTCAGCTCGTGTCACGATCGGAGCCGTGCGGTTGGAGCCCCTGCCCACCTCGGACGACGCCCAGCCGGCGCTGCCGTCAGCGGGTGACGTGCTCGCGGCCCACACGCTCGATCACCGGCTGCGGCTGTTCGCGTGGCTCAGCGGGCCGGACCGGCAGCTCTACCTGTGGCTGCTGCGGGTGTTCGACCGCGCACGCCGTGCCTACGAGGTCCGGCTGACGACCGCCCAGATCCAGACGGCGATGACCGAGCTCGCCGCGGCCGATCCGGCCGTGCCGCAGGCGAGCGACCTGACCGGCAGCCTCGACGCGCTCGTGGACTGGGGGGTGCTCGACCGCAGCCAGGACAGCGGCCGCGTCGCGAGCATCGCCGAGTACCGACGCCGCGCCTCGGTCTACCAGCTCACCGAGCTCGGCTTCCTCGCCCACAACGCCGTCGAACGGGTGATCGCCGCCAGGCCGGACGAGGCCCAGCTCAAGGCGATCGCCCTCGGCACGATCCTGGAGGACCTCGCGGCGCTCAAGGAGGCGAACCTCGCCGGCGACCCGGTCGCCGTGCACCGCCTGCTCGATCGGTTGCACGGGGTGCTCACCGACCTCGCGGACCGGGCCGCGCGCTTCTACCTCGTCATCGGGGAGTTGGCTCGGACCGAGGATGCCCGCCCGGAGACCTTCCTGCGGCACAAGGATCTCCTGCTCGACCACCTCCGGACCTTCCACGCCGAGCTGGCGCGCTACGGGCCGCTGATCGGTGCCGCGGTGGAGGACGTGCGGCGCAGCGGCGAGGACGCGCTGGCGGAACTCGCGGCGCAGGCCGATCCCTCCCCCTTCGCGACCCCCGTCGAGCGGGCGGCCCGGTGGCGTGAGCACTGGGACGGGATCGTGGCCTGGTTCGTCGGCGGTCCCGACGACCGGGCCACCATCGATCGGCTGGACGCGCGCACCACCTCGGCGATCGCGGACCTGGCCGCGCTGCTTCGGCAGGTGACCGAGGCGCGGCGGTCCGGGGTCAGCCGGGACGCGCAGCTGCGCGAGCTCGCCGCGTGGTGCTGGGCAGCGCCGTCCGACACCGACGCGGCCGCGCTGTGGTCGCTCGCCGCGGGGGTCCGTTCGGCGCGCCACCTCGCCATCGCCGCGGATGATCCGGAAGCCACCCGGGCAGACCGCAGCTGGTGGCAGGCCCCGCCGGTCCCGGTCTCCACGACCCTGCGGGAGCATGGGCGGGCCCCGAGCCCCGGCCGTCCGGCCCCGCTGCCCGACGATCGGCTCGCCCGCGAGTACGGGCGTCGACGCCAGCTCGCACAGCGTGCCGCCCAGGCCGAGGCCGCCCGCAGCCTCCTCGACGCCCCGCTGCACGACCGTGTCCTCATCGACCAGGAGGTGGCGCTGCTGCTGCGCCTGCTCGACCGTGCGCTCCAGACCCGCACCGTCACCTCCGGGCGGATCCGCGCCGACAGCAGCGAGGTCGGGATCCGGCTGCGGCTCCGGCCGGACCCGGTCGGCTCACGGGTCCGCACCCGCGTCGGGGTGCTCACGCTGCCGAAGGTCCGGCTGGAGATCGAGGAGGTGTCACGGTGATCGCCGCACAGGTCCGCGACACCGACCTCGCCGACTACCAGCGGGCGGTCCGGCTGCTGCTGCTCCATCCGCTCGTGACCACGACCTTCCCCGACCGGGCCGCGCTGGCCCTGGTCCGGCGGTTCTCCGACCAGCTGGCGGAGGACCTCGGTGCCCTGGCCGGCTACCGGCTCGAGCTGGCCGCCACCTGCGCCCGCCTGCTGCGGCCCGTCGACCGCGTCGACGACACCCAGCGCATCGTGCGCCGACGCGATCGCGCACCCTTCGACCGCCGCCGGTACGCCTACCTCGCCCTGGTCCTCGCGGCCCTCGGGCGCGCCGGCACGCAGGTCACGCTCACCGAGCTCGCCGACGCGCTCAAGCGTCGTGCCGCGGAGATCGACGGGCTCGGGTTCGACCCCGACCAGTACCGCCACCGGCTCGCCTTCGTGGACGTCGTCCGCCACCTGCTCGAGCTCGGCGGTCTGCGGGAGGTCGAGGTCTCGGCGATCGACTGGGTCCGCGATCCGGAGGCCGGCGAGGCGCTCTACGACCTCGACCGGGACGTGCTCCATCTGGTCGCTGTGCCACCTCGGGTGCTCCAGCACGTGCCGTCGGTCCGCTCCCTGCTGTCCAGCGACGGTCGCAGCGACAGCGCGGACACCTCCACCGCAGCACGGCGTGCGGCGACCCGGCGTCGGCTGGTGCGGCTGCTGCTCGAGCACCCCGTCGTCTACCTCGACGACCTCGACGACGCGGCCCGCACCTACCTCATCCAGCAGGGTCGCGTCCTCGCCGACGACCTCGGTCGGCTGACCGGCGGGCAGCTCGAACGCCGCGCGGAGGGCAGTGCGCTGATCGACGCGACCGGCGGTTTCAGCGACCGACGCTTCCCGAGTGGGGGGACCGCAGCCCAGGTGGCGCTGCTGCTGGCTGATGCCATCACCGCCGCGGTCGGTGCCGGGGATGGGACCGAGGTGGCGGCGGCCACCGTGCCGCACGCCGAGGAGCGCACCGCCCTGGCGTGCGAGCGGCTCGACGCGGCGCGACCGGTGCCGCCGGGCGTGGTGGGCGACCCCTCCTCGTGGGGTGAGCGGCCGGTCGACGGACCGTCTCCGTCGGATCCTGGGACTCGCGAGCGACCACCGGGGCCGCTGTTCACCCGGTCGTGGCTGGAGGCGGCGGTCGAGGGGCTGTGTGCCACGCACGGGCAGCGCTTCGCTGCCGCGCTGCGCGACGACCCGCCGGCGCTCACCACCGCGGCGCTCGAGGTGCTCGCCAGCTTCGACCTCGTGCGTGCGGTCCCGGGCGGGGTCGTGGCCCGTCCCGCGCTGGCCCGCTACCGCGACCTCGTCGTCGAGGTGGCGCCGCCTTCACCGGCACAGGGCTCGCTCCTCGACGGGTTCGCCGACGACCACGCCGCCGCACGAGGTGCAGAGCAGGAGCCCCTATGACCGTCGCGACGCGCTTCCGTCCGACCCGAGCGGGGGTCATCGGGCTGTGGGACTACGGCGACGCCGCCTTCGCCTTCGCGGACGGGCGCCTGGTACTGCGCGGGGCGAACGGCTCCGGTAAGACCAAGGCGCTGGAGGTCCTGTTCCCCTTCGTGCTCGACGGCCGGCTCGATCCGCGCCGCCTCGATCCCTTCTCGGGCGAGAACCGGACCATGAAGGCGAACCTGCTCTGGCGCGGCGGCGATGTCGGCCACGGGTACGCGTGGCTGGAGTTCGCCCAGCCGACCGGGCCCGACCAGGCGATGCGGTTCGTCACCGTCGGTGTGGGGCTGCAGGCGCAACGGCACCGCCCGAGCCCGCGGTCCTGGTTCTTCGTCGCGGATGGACGGGTCGGTGAGGACCTGGTGCTCGTGGACCCGGACGGTCGCCCGCGCACGAAGAAGGCGCTGGCGGCCGCCCTCGGTGACGGGGTGGTGCTGGAGCGTGCCAGCGAGCATCGTCGCCGTGTGGATGAGGTGCTGTTCGGCCTGGGTCCGGAGCGCTACGAGGCGATGCTCGACCTCGTCCTCACCCTGCGCCGGCCCATGCTGGCCAAGGACCTCGACCCGCGGTCGCTGTCGGAGACCCTCAGCCGCGGGCTGCGGCCGCTGGACGAGGATCTCATCGAGCAGGTCGCCCGCTCCTTCGACGACCTCGAGGCGGTCCAGCGCGACCTCGACCGGCTCATCGCCGCGGACGAGGCCACCACGGCGTTCGTGACCGACTACCGCGGCTACCTCAGGACCCAGGCACGGCACCGGGCGGACGTCGCCATCGACGCCCTCGCCGACCGGC
>JBKHDS010000160.1:0-5853 GCA_046541215.1 Nitriliruptoraceae bacterium | reverse complement strand
CCGGTCTCGCCCACCACCGCGACCCGGGTGCGTGGTGCCACCTCGACGTCGACGTCGGCCAGCACCATCGGCCCGGTCGCGGTCCGGGCGGTCTCACCGGGGCGGGGGTAGCGGAACCCGACGTGCTCGAAGCGGATGCCGACCGGACCGGCCGGCAGCTCGAGGCCCTCATCGCCCGGGTCGGCGACGTCCGGCTCCAGGTCCAGGATGTCCAGCACCCGACGCCACCCGGCGACCGCGGTCTGGCCCTCGTTGATCACCTCGGCGGCGATCAGGACCGGGTCCACGAACAGGGTGATGAGGAAGAGGAAGGCGAGCACCGTCCCGACGGTGACCTGGTCGTCCAGCCCGAGCCACACCCCACCAACGACGGCGACCGCGGTCGCCAACGCACCGAAGACCTCGCCGGTCCCGGAGAAGGTGGAGGAGTACGCGCCGGCGCGCACGGCGGCGCTGCGATGCGCCTCGATGCGCTCGTCGAGGCGGTCCTGGGTCCGCGCCTCGATGCCGTAGGCACGGACCACCTGGGCGCCCACGACCGTCTCCGCCAGCACCCCGAGCAGCGCCCCCACACGCTCGCGTACGAGGAGGTAGGCGACCGTCAACCGGCGCTGGAACCACCGGGCCCCGACCACGAAGGGCACGAACACGGTGAGCACGAGCAGGGTCAGCTGCCAGGAGTAGGCGAACATCACGATCGTCGCCACCGTGAGCTGGCCGACGCTGGTGATGAGGTTGAGGCCAGCCCACTGCATGAAGCGGCTGATCTCATCGATGTCCGAGGTCACCCGCGAGACCAGGGCCCCGCGCTGCTGCGTGGCCTGGTGCAGCATGGACAGGTCATGGATGTGGCGGAAGGCCCGCACGCGCAGGCTCGACAGCGCTCCCTCGACCACGGCGGCCAGCCGGTAGTTCATGGCTCCGCTGGCGAGCGCGGTGACGAGCACCGCGACGGCCGCGCCGGCGACCACCTGCGCCACCGCGTCCAGGTCGAGCCCACCACCGCCCGCGAGCCCATCGTCGATGGTGCGCTGGATGGCGATCGGCACGATGGCCCGCCCGGCCGTGGCGAGCAGGGCCAGCGCGAGCGTGCCGGCCAGGCCGACCTTGAGCTCCGGCGACAGGGCCAGACCACGGCGCATGGTCCGCCAGGCGCCCTCGGGCTTGGTCGGACGCGGCGCGGGATCCGCTGCCGCGTCCCGGTCGGGACGCTCGCCGGTGCTGCTGGTGGCCTCGGGCTCCGGGGTCGCGCTCACGAGGCCTCCTCCCTGCCGGTCGGTGTGGTGGCGGACGACCCCCTCTCGCGCGCGTCCTCCTCGTAGGCGGTGACGAGGTGGCGGTAGGCCGGGACGGTGGCGAGCAGCTCGTGGTGCGAGCCGCGAGCGACGACCTCGCCATCGGCGACGAGCACCACCTCGTCGGCCAGGGCGATCGAGCCCTGGCGGTAGGCGACCACCACGACCGTGGAGGGCAGGGCGGCATCGGCGAGCCCGCGCAGGATGTCGGACTCCACGGCCGGGTCGACCGCCGAGGTGGCGTCGTCCAGCACGAGCAGACGCGGCTGCCGCACGAGGGCCCGGGCGAGCGCGATGCGCTGCCGCTGGCCGCCGGACAGGGTCGCGCCCCGCTCACCGACCGGGGTGTCGTAGCCGTGCTCGAGCTCGCGGATGAAGCCATGGGCCTGGGCGAGCCGGGCGGCGGCCTCGACCCGCTCCTGGGGGATGTCGGCGCCGAGCGTGATGTTGTCACGCACCGTGTCGTCGAACAGGAACGCCTCCTGGAAGACGATCGCGACGTTGGTGGCGAGCTGCTCACGGGCGAGGTCCGGCAGGGCCGTGGTGTCGAGCGTGACGGTGCCGGTGTCCGGGTCGTACAGCCGCACGAGCAGGGACGCCACGGTGGACTTCCCCGACCCGGTGGCGCCCACCAGCGCGACGGTGCGGCCTGCCTCGACGTCGAAGGTGACGGAGCGGATCCCGCGCCCTTGGACGTCCTGGACGCGAGCCTCGCGGGCGGGCGTGGAGCCGTCGAGGTGCTCGCGGTCCGAGCTCGGATGGCGGAAGCCCACCTCGGCGAGCGCGGTCGCAGCACCACCCTCGCCCGTACCCGCGGCACGGCCGTAGGCCATGCGCGCGTCGGCCTCGAGCACCCGGGAGACCCGGTCCCAGCCGACCACCGCGCGTGGGAGTTCACCGAGGAACCATCCGAACACCCGCATCGGCAGGGCGACCAACCGGAACAGGTAGGCGAACTGGACCAGATCACCGGGCGTCAACGCCCCGTCCTGGACCCGGTAGGAGCCGACCAGCAGCACCAGCAGGATGCCGACGTTCGGCAGGGCCTCGATGACCGGGTCGAAGAACGCGCGGAGCCTGCCGACCCGGACCATCTTGTCGCGCAGGTCCTCGGAGATGGCGCGGAACCGCGCCTCCTCGGCGTCCTCGCGGCCGAGCGTCTTCACCACCAGCGCGGCGTCGAAGGACTCGTGCGCCACCTCGGCGACCTCGGCTCGGGCCTGCTGGGCGACCGTCGCCGCCCACCGCATGCGGCGCTGGTAGAACCAGTTCGCGAAGGCCAGCAGCGGACCGACCGCGAAACCGATGGCCGCCAGCGCCGGGTCGGTGACGATCAGCAGCCCCGCGGTGATGATCAGCAGCAGGCTCGCACCCACCGCCATCGGCAGGGGTGCAGCCACGAAGAACGCGGACTCGACGTCCGCGTTGGCGTTGGACAGCAGCTCCCCGGTGGGGTGGCGGCGGTGCCAGGCGATCGGGAGCTCGAGGTAGCGCCGGGTGACCTTGCGGCGGTACAGGGCCTGCAGGCGGTACTGGGCGGCGTACGCACCCAGTCGGCGGGCGACGACGCCGATGGCCTTCAGCAGCGCGACCCCGACGATGAGCAGCACCGCGAGGAGCAGCAGCCCACGGTCGACCTCGCCGGCGTCGAAGGTCGGCAGCAGCACCTCGTCGGTGACCCAGCCGAGCACCAGCGAGGACAGCACCATCATCACGGCGTAGAGCAGCGACCCACCGATGCCGACCGCGAAGGGTCTCGGAGCCGAGCGCAGCGCGATCGCGGTGACGTGCGCGCCACGTCGGAGCAACCCGTCGTCGGACGGGTCGCGGGGGGTGGGTCGGGTCATGGCGCTCACGAGACCGAGGCTACCGCCCATGCGCGAGATGTCTCGACGTCGAGAGACCGCCGGCGGTGGCCGGTCGGTCCGTCGAGGTCATCGCGCGAGCGCGTAGGCGTGCCCTCCCGCGTGCTTGACCTCGTACATCGCGGCGTCAGCGGCGCTCAGGAGCTCGTCCGGGGTCGACCCGTGCTCGCCCACCACGGCGATGCCGAGGCTGGCGCCGACCGCGACCTCGCCGATAGCAGGGAGACGGACCGGGGCGCCGACCGCCGCCACGATCGCGGCCGCGCTGCGGTGAACGTCCTCGGCGTCCGACAGCTCGCGCAGCAGCACGACGAACTCGTCACCGGAGACCCGGGCGACGGTGTCGGAGGCCCGGACCGAGTCGAGCAGCCGCTGAGCGACCTCGACGAGGATGCGGTCGCCGCTCGCGTGGCCGTGCCGGTCGTTGACGCCCTTGAACCCGTCGAGGTCGAGGAAGCACACCGCGACCCGCCGACCGGTCCGCCGGTGATCGGCCAGTGCACGCTCGAGCCGGTCGTTCAGCAGCTCCCGGGCGGGGAGCCCCGTGAGCCGATCGTGGGTCGCGGCGTGGAGCGCCGTCGTGATCAGCCGCCGACGGGCGATCGCCACCGCAGCCTGGTCCGCGACCCCGAGCAGCGCCTCGGTCGCGACCCCGGCGTCGTGCACCTGGCTGGCGACGAGCACCCCCAGCAGCTCACGCTGGTCGCGCAGCGGGACGACCGTCACGTGTCGGGAGCCGAACCGAGCCAGGACCGCGGCGAGGTAGGGGTCATCGGTGCCGGAGGTGATCACGATCGGGAAGGGATCGTCCAGCATGTGCTGCAGGAGCGGCGTCGCCTCCAGCGGGACCTCGAGCTCGATGCGCGCGGCGGTGCGCTCGCCGTAGCCGACCGCGGCGAGGGTGACCAGCCGACGCGCCTCGCCGTCCCAGCGCAGGACCGAGGCGCGGTCGGCACCGCTCACCGTCGGGACGGCGGCCGCGACCGCTTCAGCGATGGCCTCCTCGCTCTCGAGGACCGCGAGGGTGCTCGAGAGGCGCAGCAGGGTGTCGGTGATGACCGCGCTGCGGCGTTCGGCAGCCAGCGCGGTGGCCGCCTCGACGCTGGCGGCCACGAGGCCGGCGTAGGCCTCGAGGTGCTCCTGCTCCGCCGGCAGGAACCCGGTCCCGGCCGGGAGGAACGCGGCCAGCGCGCCGTAGCGGCGCCGGGCCGTGGCCACCGGTGCCACGATCACGTCGTGCTCGACGCTGTCGAGGACGCCTCGCTCGAGCAGGACGTCCCCGTACCGGCGGGTGAGGGCCGGGTCGAGGCCGTCACCGATGAGCCGCTGCGAGCCGTCCTCCAGGCGCAGCGCCAGGAGGTGGTACTGGGCACGGACGGCGACGCCCGCCCGGGCCGCGGTGCGGCTGAGCACTCCGTCGAGGTCGCCGGCTCCGAGGATGTCGTGCACCGCCTGCTCGAGGTCGGTGACCTGGGCGCGCAGGGCATCGGTCACCGTGGCGCGGGCCCGCCGCCGCGCGCCGGGCGCCAGCCGGCGTAGCGGCGGCCACCGCAGGACGTAGACGCACTCCGGCGCGCCTTCCACCTGGCAGGCCGGGTGCTCGATCCGCGCCGGCGGGAGGCCGAACAGCACCGTGACGCGGGAGAGCAGGCCCTGGTTGTAGTCGCAGTCGTACCGGCTTGGGGTGTGGTCGGGGTGCACGCGGTAGCCCACCGCACCGTGCCGGGCGGACGTCTCGATCGTGCGCATCGTCGCGCTGGTGGAGAACTTCACGCTCGCGCGGGCGATGCTGGCGAGCACCCGCTGCGGCGACCCGAGCGCTCCGATCACCATCCGCAGCGGCCGCCCGAGCCTCGCGTCGAGGACGGAGGTACCGATGCGGTACGCCACGCGCGGATCACCGGTCAGGTCTGCCGCGGCGGCGAAGAGCGCGATCTTCTGGTCGTAGGTCGACCAGGTCCCCTCGTCCTCGAGCTCGGTCACCGGCCGGGTCTCCCCCGCCAACGCCAGCAGCGTCGTGACGGCGTCCGCACCGAGCTGGTCGCGCACGTACGACACGATCAGGCGGGTGGTGATCCCCGCGGTCTCGCGCCGCTCCTTCCCCTCACGCACGCTCATGTCAGCTCGCTGATCACCCCACGTCCCTCGCAGGCTTCACAGGTGTGGCTGAAGGTCTCGACCAACCCTTGACTGACGTTCTTCCGGGTCATCTGGACCAGGCCGAGCCGCGAGACCTCCGAGACCCGGGTCTTGGTGCGATCCCGCAGCAGCTCGCGCTTCAGCCGCCGCACGACCTGCTCCTGGTTCGCCTTGAGCAGCATGTCGATGAAGTCGATCACGATGATCCCGCCCATGTCGCGCAGGCGCAGCTGACGCACGATCTCATCGGCCGCTTCGAGGTTGGTCCGCAGGACGATCTCCTCGAGGTTGGTGTCCTTGCCGCCGGTGAAACGGCCGGTGTTGACGTCGATGACCTTCATCGCCTCGGTGGACTCGATGATGAGGTAGCCACCGGAGGGCAGCCACACCTTGCGACCCATGGCCTTGCGGAGCTGATCGGCGACGTCGTAGGCCTCGAACAGCGGGGGCAGCTCGGCCCGCCGAGCCGCCGCCGCTGCGAGGTCCACGGCACCGACCAGGGGGTCGATGGGCGCACCGCCGTCGTCCTCGCTGGCGTCCGCGGCGACGGCGTC
>JBKHDS010000159.1:0-5859 GCA_046541215.1 Nitriliruptoraceae bacterium | reverse complement strand
GAGGAGGTCCTTCAGCCCCGCGGCCAGCGCCGCGTAGGAGTAGGTCGAGACGTGGAGCGCCGTGCTCACCTCCTCCCACCCAGCGGTCAGGAACCCGCCGTCGAGGCAGGACGCGGGGGCGAAGCCGATCGCGTGCAGCAGGCCGTCCAACCGGCCCCAGCGCTGCGTGAGGTCCGCCGCCACCGCCTCGATGTGCGCCGGCTGGGTGACGTCGAGCTCGAGCACGTCGGGCACCGGGTCGAGGCGCCTGGCGGCACGCTCGGTCAACCGCATGCCCCGACCGAACCCGGTGAGCACCACCTCGGCGCCCTGCAGCTGGGCGTTGCGTGCGGCCGCGAACGCGATGGAGCGGGGGTCGAGCACCCCGGTGATGAGCAGCTTCTTGCCCTCGAGCAGCACGGTGGGCTCCTTCAGAGATCCGTCGGGTCGGCGGTCGGGGTCGCGGCGGGGACGGACGGCGCGTCGGGGACGGACGGCGCGTCGGGCGAGCCGGCCGCCACCTCAGGAGCCGGCCCGACCACCACGGCCATGGCCAGCCCACCGTCGTGGGACAGCGAACACGCGAGCGGCGCGGGACGGCCGTTCAGGTACAGCTGCGGCGCGCCGTCCTCGGCGCAGCGGACCTCGACGGCGTGGAAGGGCAGCCGCAGGTCACGGAGCGCCTTGCGGGTCGCCTCCTTGGCGGCGAACCGGGCCGCCAGGCGGGCCACCGCCACGGTGCTGTCCGCCGCGACACCGCCCCGGCAGGCCTCGGCGAGCTCCCGGGGGGTGAACACCCGCTCGCGCAGCGCGGGCCGACGCTCGAGCGCGGCGGCGAGCCGGGCGATGTCGACGAGGTCGCAGCCGGTCACCAGCGTCATGGGCCGGCCTCCCCGTCCCCACCGCCGATGGGCGCGAAGGTGTCGACCATCGGCGAGCGCGACAGCTCGGCGAGGTGTCGCTGGAGCTGCTGGTTGAAGGCCCGCCGGTCCTTCGGCGTGTCCTTCGGCGGCGGGTAGGGACGGGCGAACCGGACGGTCACCCGCGCTCCGGTCAGGCGCGGTCGGTGCCCGACCGGCCACGCCCGCGCCACCCCCTCGGTCCCGGCCGGCACCACGGGGACCTGTAGCTCCGCGGCGACCCGCGCGACCCCGCTACGCAGCCGGTGGACCGCGCCGTCGCGGCTGCGTGACCCTTCCGGGTACACCACGACGGCGTGGCCGTCGGTCAGCAACCCCCGCACGACGTCCAGCGCCGCCGTGTCCACCTCGCCGCGCCGCAGCGGCACCATCCCGAGCTTCGGGAGCAACGGCCCGAGGACCGGGGTGCGGGTCAGGGCGAGGTCACCGAGGAAGTGCACGGGCCGTCCGACCGCCAGCGCGAGCGCGATCGAGTCGGCGTGGGAGCGGTGGGTCGCCGCGATGAGGACCGGCCCGGTGGCGGGCACGTGCGCCGCCCCGTCGGCCCGGACCCTGAGCCAGGTCCGCAGCACCGGCCGCAGCAGCAGGCGCGTCAGCGAGCGGGGTCCGGGGACCGAGGTGGTGGGCACGGCGGCCGGCCCACCCGCAGGTCGGTCGCCATGGGCCGCGCTCGTGCCGCTCACGCAGACGTGAGGATCAGCGCGGCGTTCTGTCCGCCGAAGCCCATGGAGGTGGACAGCACCGCGTCCAGCGCGACCTCGCGGGGTTCGCCGGCGACGACATCGAGGTCGATCTCGGGGTCCTGCGTCACCAGGTTCGCGGTCGGGGGGACGAGGCCCTCGCGCAGCGCCTGGATCGCGAAGACCGCCTCGATCGCGCCCGCGGCCCCGAGGGTGTGGCCCGTCACGCCCTTGGTGGAGGTGACCACGATGCTCCCGGTGTGGTCGCCGAACACCGCCCGCAGCGCCCGCGCCTCGGCCGCGTCGTTCAGCGGTGTCGAGGTGCCGTGGGCGTTGAGGTGGCCGATCCTGGTCGGATCGATCCCGGCGTCCGCCACGGCCCGCTGCATCGCGAGCACGGCGCCACCACCGTCCTCGGGCGGGGCGGTCGCGTGGTGGGCGTCCGCGGACGCGCCCGCCCCCGCCACGACCGCGAGCGGCGTCGCGCCACGGGCAGCGGCGTGCTCCGCCCGCTCGAGGACGAGCACGGCGGCTCCCTCCCCGATCACGAACCCGTTGCGCTCGACGTCGAAGGGCCGCGAGGCCGTGGCCGGGTCGGGGTTCTTGGTCAGGGCGCCCATCTGCGCGAAGGCGCTCACCGCGAGCCCGGTGACCCCGGCCTCCACCCCGCCCGCGAGCATCACGTCCGCCGCGTGGGAGCGCAGCAGATCGCGGGCGACGTGGATCGCGGACGCGCCAGCGGCGCATGCGGTGTTGACGGTCATGTTCGGCCCGCGGGCGCCGGAGCGGATCGCGATCGTGCCGGCGGCGGTGTTCGAGAGCATCTTCGGCACGAACATCGGGCTGACCCGCGCGGGCCCCTTGTCGAGGTAGCGCGGGTACTCCTCGGCCCACGTCTCGGCCCCGCCGATCCCCGACCCGAGCAGGACCCCGGTGCGGTCGGGGTCGACCTCGGTGAGGGTCTCGGTGCCGTCGGTGGACAGCCCGGCGTGGACGATGGCCTCCCGGGCCGCGATCGCCGCGAGGTGCGTGAAGCGGTCCAGCCGGCGCGCCGCCCCACGACCGAGCTCGGCGTCCGCATCGAACTCCGGCACCCTGCAGCTGATCGTGACGGGCGTCCCCATCGCGACCAGCTGGTCGTCGATCGCCGCGGCGGTCCGGCCGGAGAGCACCCCGGCCCAGGCGGCGTCCAGCCCGCGCCCGCAGGGGGCGAGGATGCCGATCCCGGTGACGACGACGTCGGTCACGTCTGCTTCTCCGCGACCTTGTCGATGGCGTCCTGGACGGTCCTGACGTCCTCGAGCTCCTCGTCCTCGAGCTTGACCCCGGTGCGCTCCTCGAGCACGAGGGTGAGCTCGACGACGTCGAGCGAGTCGAGGCCGAGCGCCTCGAAGGTGGCGTCCGGGGCGATGTCACCCTCGGGGACGCCGAACTCCTCGGTGAGGACCTCGGTGAAGACGTTCAGCAGCTCCTGGCTCACGGTGATGCTCCTGGTATCGGGGCCGTGGGTGGCCGGTGGGCCCGGCCGCGGGACGGCCGGGGGTCGGGTGCGGGTGGTTGCGGGGTGCGGTGGTGCAGGTCTACATGCCGGCGCCGCCGTCGACGGGCAGGACGGCACCGGTGATCGAGCCGGCTGCGGGCGAGGCGAGGAAGGCGATCGCCGCGGCGACCTCGTCCGCCTCGACCGGGCGGCCGGTGGGGGCGAGGCCCGTCAGGGCCTCGCGGGCGGCTTCATCGAGCTGGGCGGTCATGGCGGTAGCCACGAACCCGGGAGCGACGACGTTGACGGTGATCCCCTTGCGTGCGACCTCGCGCGCCAGCGAGCGTGAGAAGCCGATCAACCCGGCCTTGGCGGCCGCGTAGGCGGTCTGTCCGACGTTGCCGTGCAGCCCGACGACGGAGCCGACGCTGATGATGCGGCCGGAGCGGGCCCTGAGCATGGGCCGCACCGCCGCCTTGGACAGCAGGTAGGCCCCCCGCAGGTTGACCTCGATGGTGCGGTCGAACCGGGCGGCGTCGAGCCGGAGCAGCAGGTCATCGTCGGCGACGCCGGCGTTGTTGACGACCACCGCCAGCGGCCCGACCTCGCTGGCGCGGGCCACGGCCGCGGCGACGCTGGCCTCGTCGGTGACGTCGAGGTGGCAGGCCTCGCCACGGCCGTCGAGCGAGGCGACGACCGCCTCGGCGGCCGCGGCGTTGGCGCCGTAGCCCACGAGCACGTGGTGGCCCGCGGCGGCGAGCGCCCGGCAGGTCGCGGCTCCGATCCCCCCGGAGCCGCCACTGACGATCGCGACGGTCATGCGCGGTCCTTCCAGGTCAGCAGGCACGCACCCCAGGTCAGACCGGCGCCGAAGGCGGTGAGCAGGACACGGTCGCCGTCGTGCAACCGCCCCTGCTCGCGGGCGTCGGCCAGCGCGAGCGGGATCGACGCCGCCGAGGTGTTGCCGTGCCGGTCGAGGGAGACCTGGGCGCGCTCCGGCGCGAGCCCGAGCCGCGTGGCGACGGCGTCCAGGATGCGCACGTTGGCCTGGTGCCCCACGAGCAGGTCGACGTCCTCCACGCTGAGCCCGGCCTGCGCGAGCACCGTGCGGGCGCTCTCGGACATCCGGGCCACGGCGTTGCGGTAGACGTCCCCGCCGCGCATGACCAGGAAGTGGCTGCGCTCGGCGAGCACCTCGGCGTCGAAGGGCCGACGGGTCCCACCCGCCGGTGTCCACAGCATGGAGGCGCCGGCGCCGTCAGCGCCCAGCACGAAGGGACCGAGCTGCGCGGTCTCGTCCTCCACGAGCACGACCGCGCCCGCACCGTCACCGAACAGCACCGCGACGCTGCGGTCCTCCGGGTCCACGACGCGGGTCAGGGTCTCGGCACCGATGACGAGCACGGGGCCGGTGGCGGTGAGCCCGGCCGCGACCCGCAACGCGTAGACGAACCCGGAGCAGGCCGCGTTGAGGTCGAAGGCCGGCGCCGTCGAGCCGAGCGCGGCGCCCACGAGCGGAGCGGTGGCACCGATCTGGTGGTCGGGGCTGGTGGTCGCGACGATGATGGCCGCGACCTCCTCGACGGCGAGACCGGCGTCCTCGAGGGCGGCCGCAGCGGCCGCAGCGGCGAGGTCCGAGGTCGCCTCCTCGCGAGCGGCGACGTGCCGTTGACGGATCCCGGTGCGGGTGCGGATCCACTCGTCGGAGGTGTCCAGCACCTGTGCGAGGTCCTCGTTGGTCACGACCCGCTCCGGCAGCCGGATCCCCAGCCCTGCGACCCCGACGGGGAGGACCCCGGCGGGCGTGTCGGGTGCGGCCACGGTGGCTCCTCGGGTCGGCCCGACGGCGGCCGGGACGGGGTCGTGCGGCGTGGTCGTGGACGGGCGGGGTCAGCGACCGGCGGTGGCGACCGCGAGCGCCTCGAGGACCCCGTCGAGGTCCTCGGGTGTCGCCACGCTGTGCACCGCCACCTCGGGCACGGTGCGCTTGGCGAGGCCGGCCAGGACACCTCCGGGCCCGACCTCGACCACGGTGGTCGCCCCGAGCTCGGTGAGGCGCTCCTGGACCTGACGCCAGCGCACGGGCGCCAGGATGCCATCCACGAGCGCCGTGGTCACGGCAGCGGCCTCGGTCGCCTCGCGCGCAGTGGCTCCGGCGACGATCGGCACCGCCGCGTCCCGCACCTCGGCTGCCGCGAGCGCGTCACGCACGACCGGCACGGCGGGCGCCATCGCCGGCGAGTGGAACGCGCCTTCGACGTCCAGCGGCAGGGCCCGGCCTCCGGCGTCCCGTGCGAGCTGGCGGAGCTCGGCGACGGCCGCCGGGCTGCCAGCCACCACGACCTGGCCGGGCGCGTTGTCGTTGGCGATGACGAGGTCGTCGAGCCGGTCGACGAGCACCTCGACCGCCTGGGGGTTGAGCTTGACCACCGCGGCCATGGTGCCGGGGGTGGCCGTGCAGGCCTCCCCCATGGCCCTGCCGCGCACGGCGACGACGCGGGCTCCGGCCTCGACCGTCAGCGCCGAGGCCGCGATGGCCGCGGTGTACTCCCCCAGGCTGTGGCCGGCGACCAGGTCGGGTTGCACCCCGGCGTCGGTCAGCGCGCGCCACGCCACCAACGAGGCGGCCAGGATGGACGGCTGGGCGTCGGCGGTGCGGCCTCCGGCGGTCGGATCCTCGGCGAGCGCGCGGACGTCCCGCCCGAGCCCGGCCTCCACCTCGGCGAGCACCGCAGCCGCCGGGTGGCCGTCCCACGCCGCGAGCGCACCGGGGCGGTGGGAGCCCTGGCCAGGGAAGACG
>JBKHDS010000158.1:0-5866 GCA_046541215.1 Nitriliruptoraceae bacterium | reverse complement strand
ATCGAGGTCATCAAGCGCAGCGGGCTGCGGGGTCGCGGCGGCGCCGGCTACCCGACGGGCCGCAAGTGGGATCACCTCGCCTCGTCGGTCTCGGAGCAGAAGTACGTCGTGGCCAACGGTGACGAGGGCGACCCGGGCGCCTACATGGACCGCACGATCATGGAGACCGACCCGCACCGCGTGCTCGAGGGTCTCCTCCTCGCGGGGTACGCGACCGGCGCCAGCCAGGGCTTCATCTACGTCCGCGCCGAGTATCCCCTCGCGATCGAGCGGCTCGAGCGCGCGATCCGCGAGGCCAAGCGGGCCAAGCTCATCGGGCGCAGCGTGCTCGGGAGCGAGTTCCGCTTCGACATCTCGGTCCGGATCGGCGCCGGCGCCTTCGTCTGCGGCGAGGAGACCGCGCTGATGGCCTCCATCCAGGGCGAGCGCGGGACGCCGTCGCTGCGGCCGCCCTACCCGACGGAGCGGGGGCTGTGGGGGCAGCCGACCATGATCCAGAACGTCGAGACCCTGGCCAACGTGCCGGTGATCCTCGAACGTGGCGCGGAGTGGTTCGCGTCCTTGGGCACCCAGGAGAGCAAGGGCACGAAGGTGTTCGCCCTGACCGGTGCGCTCAACAACACCGGGCTCATCGAGGTCCCGATGGGCATCAGCCTGCGGGAGATCGTGGAGGAGATGGGTGGCGGCATCCCCGGTGGCCTGGGCTTCAAGGCCGCCCAGTCGGGCGGTCCGTCCGGTGGGTGCATCCCCGCCGCCTTCCTCGACACCCCGGTCGACTACGAGAACCTGCAGCGGCTCGGATCGATGATGGGCTCCGGCGGTCTGGTCGTCATGGACGAGACGGTGTCGATGCCCGAGGTCGCCCGCTTCTACATGGAGTTCTGCCGCGACGAGAGCTGCGGCAAGTGCACCCCCTGCCGCGCCGGGACGGTCAAGATGCACGAGTTCCTCGACCGCATCTGTGAAGGCGTGGGGCGCAAGCGCGACCTGCAGCACCTCGAGAGCCTGTGCAACACGGTGCGTGCGACCAGCCTGTGCGGTCTGGGACAGAGCGCGCCGAACCCGGTGTTCTCCACCCTGGAGCACTTCCGCGACGAGTACCTCGACCTGCTCATCGAGGACGAGGTCTTCAGCCGCAACGGCGACGGTCCACCGGACGGCGCCGTCCCGACCGCCGCAGCCGCGACCACCGATGGAGGTGCGCGATGAGCCCGCGGCCCGCCAACGCCCGCCCGACCGTGCCCGTCACCCTCGACGGCGAGGAGTACAAGGCCTTCGAGGGCGAGACGGTCATGGAGCTCGCCCGCCGGGTCGGGGTCCGCATCCCGAGCCTGTGCTACCTCGAGGGCCTGTCGATCCACGGTGGCTGCCGCCTGTGCGTCGTCGAGGTGGAGGGCGACCACCGCCTCTCACCCGCCTGCGCCCTGGAGACCACGGCCGAGATGTCGGTGCGGACCCAGAGCTGGGATCTGCACGAGCACCGGCGGCGCATGACCGAGCTGCTGTTCGCCGAAGGCAGCCACGTGTGCGCCTTCTGCGTCTCCTCCGGCTCCTGCGAGCTGCAGGACCTCGCGACCGAGCATGACGTCGACCACATCCACTACGACCTCGCGCACCCGAGCCAGGGGATCGACGCCTCGCACCCGAAGTACAGCCTGGACCGCGACCGGTGCGTGCTGTGCACCCGGTGCGTCCGCGTCTGCGACGAGATCGAGGGCGCCCACGTGTGGGACGTCGCGATGCGGGGCAGCCAGGGCCGCATCGTGGCCGGGATGGACCAGCCCTGGGCCGAGGTGCCGGACTGCACCTGGTGTGGCAAGTGCGTGCTGGTCTGCCCGACGGGTGCGCTGTCGTTCAAGGGCCGTGCGACCTCGGAGATGGTGCACGACCCGGACGTCGTGGCGTTCCTCGCCTCGGCTCGTGAGGACGGCGAGTGGCTCGACCGGAAGGCCAACGCGTGAGCATCGAGACCCGCAGCAACGGCAAGTTCCGTGTCGCGACCGCCTGGCTGGGCGGCTGCTCCGGTTGCCACATGTCCTTCCTCGACCTCGACGAGCGGCTCATCGAGCTCGCCCAGCTCGCGGACCTCGTGTACGGCCCGCTGACCGACGTCAAGGAGTTCCCCGAGGACGTCGACGTGACCCTGGTCGAGGGAGCGGTCACCAACGAGGACAACCTCGAGCTCGCACGCGCGGTGCGGGCCAACTCCCGGTACGTCATCTCCTTCGGGGACTGCGCCGTGACCGGCAACATCACCTCGCTGCGCAACCCCATGGGCGACCCGACCGACCTGGTCCGGAGGGTCTACGTCGACCACCCGGACATCAACGGGCAGATGCCCACCGAGGTCGTGCCGGCGCTGCTGCCGCAGTCCGAACCGTTGCACGAGATCATCCCGATCGACGTCTACCTGCCCGGCTGCCCACCCTCCGCCGAGCGGATCTGGACCCTGCTGGCCCGTTTGCTGGAGTCGCTCGCGGCCGGGGAGGGCATCCCGGAGCTGACCTGGCGGGGTCCCGAGGACCTGCGCTTCGGCTGATCGCACGGCGCCCGCTCCCGCGCGGGTGAGGACGTCCCCTCCCGCCGCCGACCACCCGGAGGACCTCCCGGTCCGCGACCACCCCACCCGCACCCGCCCGTCCCCGACGACCTGACCCGCACCCGCCCGTCCCCGAGGACGCCGACGACCACGAGGCAGCCGTGCACGACATCCACCACACCATCGATCCGGTCACCCGCATCGAGGGCCACGCGAAGATCACGCTGCGCCTCGACGGGGACGGCGAGGTCGCCGACGCGCGCTTCCACGTCACCGAGTTCCGCGGGTTCGAGGAGTTCTGCAAGGGCCGTCCGATCCACGAGATGCCGGGCATCACCGCCCGCACCTGCGGGATCTGCCCGGTCAGCCACCTGCTCGCGGCGTCCAAGGCCGGGGACATGATCCTCGGCGTCGTCCCGCCGCCGGCGGCTCGCAAGCAGCGCCAACTGCTCAACCTCGCCCAGATCCTCCAGTCGCACTCCCTGAGCTTCTTCCACCTGTCCGCGCCGGACCTGCTGCTCGGCATGGACCACGACCCGGCGACGCGCAACGTCTTCGGCCTCATGCAGGCCGAGCCGGAGATCGCCCGCCGTGGTATCCGGATGCGCCAGTTCGGCCAGGAGATCATCACGGCGGTCTCCGGGCGGCGGGTCCACGGCCACCAGGTGGTGCCCGGCGGTGTCACCGAGCCGTTCACCCAGGAGAAGCGTGCGGCGATCGTGGCCGACCTGGACGAGATCCTGCACGGCGCCACCGCGACGCTCGAGCTGCTGCACTCGATCTCGGACCGCTTCGACCGTGAACGCGCCTCCTTCGGGGACTTCCCCTCGCTGTTCCTCAGCCACGTGCAGCCCGATGGGACCTGGGAGCACGTCGAGGGCAACCTGACCATGATCGACCACGACGGCTCGGTCGTCGTGAACCAGTTCGCCCCCGAGGACTACCGCCGCTATCTCGGCGAGTCGGGCAAGTCCGACTCCTACCTCAAGGCGCCTTACTACCGCGAGCGCGTCGACGGCGACGATCCCCGGCCGGGCATGTACCGCGTCGGCCCGCTCGCCCGCGTCAACATCGCCGAGCGGTTCGGGACCCCCATCGCCGACGAGGGCCTGGCGGACTTCCGCGAGCGGTACGGCCGGGTGGCTTCGTCGTCCTTCCTGTACCACCACGCCCGGGTGCTCGAGGTCATCGCCTGCACGGAGCGCATCGCGGCGCTGATGGACGACCCGGTCCTGTTCGACACCCGGGTGCGCGCCCAGGCCGGCATCAACAGCAACCGTGGTGTGGGCGCCTCCGAAGCCCCGCGGGGGCTGCTGCTGCACGACTACGAGGTCGATGACCACGGCCTGATCACGGGCATGAACCTGATCATCGCCACGGGACAGAACGATCTCGCGATGAACGCGACGATCCTGTCGATCGCTCGGGAGTTCGTCGATGGGCCGGAGCTGACCGACGGGATGCTCAACCGCATCGAGGCGGGGGTGCGGGCCTTCGACCCGTGCCTGTCCTGCTCGACGCACGCCATCGGGCAGATGCCGATGAAGGTCCAGCTGCTCGCCCCCGACGGTGAGCTGCTGCAGGAGGTGCGTCGCGACTGACGTGCCCAGCTCCTCCTCGCCGGCCCCGGTGCTCGTCATCGGGGTCGGCTCGCTGCTGCGGACCGACGATGCGGTGGGCCGGGAGGTCGCCGATCGCGTCGAGGCGATGGCGCTGCCGGACGTGGAGGTGCTCAGCCTGCACCAGCTCACCCCGGAGGTCGCCCCCCTCGCGGCGGAGCGCGACCTCGTCATCATCGTCGATGCCGCCGTGGACGTGACCGCGCTCACGGTACGGGAGCTGGAGATCGACACCTCCGGCACGCTCATGACCCACCATCTCGGTCCGGCCGGGCTGCTGTCCTTCGGCGCGAAGCTCGGCTGGCGGCCGCACCGTGCGGTGTCGCTGTCGGTGCCGGTGCGCGACCTGGAGGTCGGCACCGAGGTGTCGAGCGAGGGCGCCCGGCTGGTGGACGCGGCGGTCGCTGAGGTGCTCTCCCTGATAGGGGGCCGTGGCGGGCAGCACGGCTAGCCTGCGGGCCGGGAGCCGGAGTCCGCACATCCACCGCCTGGAGAGCACGCCATGCCTGAGGCCGTCATCGTCGCTGCTGCCCGAAGCCCGATCGGACGGGCCTACAAGGGGTCCATGACCGAGGTCCGACCGGACGACCTCACGGCCACGATCGTGCAGGCCGCGATGGCCCAGGTGCCCGAGCTCGACCCGTCACAGATCGACGATCTGCTGCTCGGCTGCGGGCTGCCGGGCGGCGAGCAGGGCTACAACATGGCGCGGGTCGTGACCGCGCTGCTGGGCTGGGAGGTACCCGGGACGACCATCACCCGGTACTGCTCCTCCAGCCTGCAGACCACCCGGATGGCGATGCACGCGATCCGGGCCGGGGAGGGTGACGTGTTCGTCTCGGCTGGCGTGGAGATGGTCTCCCGCTACGTCAAGGGCAGCTCGGACGGCCTGCCGGAGACGCGCAACCCGCGCTTCGCCGAGGCACAGGCCCGCACCGAGGCGCGCGCGCAGGGTGGCGCCGAGACGTGGGAGCCCTCGGACCTCCCGGACGTCTACATCCCCATGGGCCAGACCGCGGAGAACGTGGCGCTGCTGCGGGACGTCTCGCGCGAGGCGATGGACGACTACGCCTTCACGTCCCAGCGCCGGTACGCCGACGCGAAGGCGGCCGGGTTCTGGGACCGGGAGATCACGCCGATCACCCTGCCGGACGGCTCGGTCATGGACGCCGACGAGTCGCCGCGCCTGGCGGACCGCGACAAGATGCGCGAGCTCAAGCCGGTCTTCCGCCCCGACGGCCGCGTCACCGCGGGCAACGCCTGCCCGCTCAACGATGGCGCGGCAGCGCTCATCGTGATGTCGGACACCAAGGCGGCCGAGCTCGGCATCGAGCCGCTCGCCCGCGTCGTGGCCACCGGGGTCACCGCCCTGGATCCGGAGATCATGGGGCTCGGACCCGTGGAGGCGTCGAAGCAGGCGCTGCGGCGCGCCGGGATGACCATCAGCGACGTCGACATCGTGGAGTTGAACGAGGCCTTCGCCGCCCAGGTCCTGCCCTCGGCCGAGGCGCTCGGCGTCGACCACGCCGACCTCAACCCCTTCGGCGGGGCCATCGCGCTCGGTCACCCCTTCGGCATGACCGGGGCGCGCATCACCACGACCCTGCTGAACGGCCTGCGCGAGCGCGACCAGACCATCGGGCTCGAGACGATGTGCGTCGGCGGCGGCCAGGGCATGGCGATGATCGTCGAGCGGCTGCGGTAGCAG
>JBKHDS010000157.1:0-5871 GCA_046541215.1 Nitriliruptoraceae bacterium | reverse complement strand
CGAGGGCAGCGCGCCGGCGGTCCCGTCCACCACCTCGGCGCCCAGCGAGCGTGCGAGCGCGACCGCGCCGAGCCCGTGCAGGACCGCGACCGCCCCGAGCGGCCGGTCCGGGCGTGGGATCGCGGCCGCCTGCACCTCGACGGCGCGGGCGGCAGCGGCCAGGGTGCGCGTCGCGTCCTGCGCCGCGACCTGCTCGCCGAGGTGGACGACCTCGATCGCCGAGGGGCGCCCGTGGGCCAGGCCCGCCTCGATGGCCGGCCCGATGCGATCGGTGTGCACGTGGACGTTCAGCAGTCCCCCGGCGGCGACCACCACCACGGACTCGCCGAGCTGCTCGAGCGCGACCCGCAGCGGTGCCGCGACCGCGTCGGAGGCGTCGAGCAGGTACTGGACCTCGTAGGGGTGGGCGAGCGAGCCGTGGCAGACGTGCCCGCCGGTGTGCACCACCCGGTCCCGGGGCGGGTCGATGGCGACCGGCGGCTCCTCGCCGGTGAGGTGCCCGTGGACGGCGGCGAGCAGCACCTCGAACCCGCGCGCACCCGCATCCACCACGCCAGCCTCGCGGAGCACGTCGAGCTGCTCGCGGGTGCGCTCGACCGCGATCGCGGTGGCGGCGCAGGCCGCGGCCGAGGTCGTGACCAGGTCGGCCCCGTCGGCCGCGGCCCGGCCGGCGGCCTCGGCGGCGGTCGCGATGGCGGTCAGGATCGTGCCCTCGACCGGATCGGCGACGGCCTCGTAGGCCAGCTCGCGGGCGTGCGCGAGCGCTGCGGCGTACAGGGCGGCGTCGACCTCGCGCTCGCCGACGGTGACCTCGACGACCGCGCGGACCACCTGGCTCACGATCACGCCGGAGTTGCCACGCGCACCCCGGATCGCCCCGCGGATCACCTCCCGGGCCAGCGCCTCGCGGCCTCCTGCGGGCCGCGACGCCCGGGCGGCCGCGAGCGCATCCCGACCGGCTCGCACGGTCAGGGTCAGGTTCGTGCCCGTGTCCCCGTCGGGCACGGGGAAGACGTTGAGGTCGTCGATCGCGTGCCGACGAGCCTGCAGGGCCGCGTGGACGCGATCGAACAGCGCGGGGAGCTCCCGCGCCGCCAGCGGTGCCGCTCGTGGTGCCGCCACCCCTTCAGCTTCCCGTCCCTGCGCGTCCCGGTGCGCGCCGCCCAGCCTAGCGACGGGGTGTGACGACCCCCCGCCGCGCTGGTCGCCGGGCCGACCGGCTGCTACCCTCCCGGGCGATCGCGGGGCTCGCTGTGCCGCGCGTCCCCCCAGCATCCGTGCCCGCTGCGCGTTGATCTCGTTCCCTGCCGCGCACGTCCGCACCTCCCGGAAGGCAGCACCATGGCGTCCACCTGCCAGCTCTGCGACAAGAAGCCGTGGACCGGCAAGCAGGTCTCGCACTCCCACCGCCGGTCGAACCGGCGCTGGGAGCCCAACATCCAGCGCGTCAAGGCCTACGTGGACGGCCGCACCGTGAAGCTCGACGTGTGCACCTCCTGCCTGAAGGCCGGCAAGGTCACCCGACCGCCGGTCAAGGCCTGATCCGTCCCGCTCCGCCACGCGCGCCCCGCTCCGGCAGGGCGCGCGTCGTCGTGTGCGGTGTAGCGTGGGGAGCGGGAGAACCGGGAGGTGCGCCGTGGTGTCCGCCTACATCCTCATCCAGACCGACCTCGGCGCGGCCGCCGAGGTCGCCGCCGCCGCCAAGCGCATCCCCGGGGTATCGGCGGCCGACGACGTCGCCGGGCCGTACGACGTGATCGTCCAGGCCAGCGCCGAGAACGTGGACCAGCTCGGCCGGCAGGTCGTGGCGGCCCTGCAGGCGACCCCGGGGATCACGCGCACGCTGACCTGCCCGGTCATCAACCTGTGAGCCCGGTGCCGACGTCCCGGCGCCGGTGGACGTCGGCTAGGGGCGGGCGGAGGTGAGCAGCCGGTCGATGAGCTGCGGGTAGCTGAGACCCTCCGCGGCCCACAGGCGGGGGAACATCGACGCGGGGGTGAACCCCGGGATCGTGTTGATCTCGTTGACCAGGAGGGTCCCGTCGGCGGTCAGGAACAGATCGACCCGGGCGAGCCCCCGGCACCCGATCGCCCGGTAGGCCCGGCGGCCCAGCACGAGGCAGCGCTGCACCACCTCGTCGCTGACCGTGGCCGGGATGCGCAGCTCGGAGGCGTCGAGGTACTTGGCCTCGAAGTCGTAGAACTCGTGGGAGGGCACGATCTCGCCGGGGCGGGTGACCTCCAGGTCGGCATCGCCGAGCACGCCCACCTCCAGCTCGCGTGCTCCCTCGATGCCCTGCTCGACCACGACCACGTCGTCGTGCCGCAACGCCTCGTGGACCGCGGCGTCCACGTCGCCGATGGACGTCACCTTCGTGATGCCGATGGAGGATCCCTGGCGCGCCGGCTTCGTGAACCACGGCAGGGGCAGGGCGTCGAGCAGCTCGGTCAGGACGGTGTCGGCCTCCAGCCGCCAGCGGGATCGGTGCACCGTGCGGTACCTCGTCTGCGGCAGCCCGGCCGCGGCGAAGGCCGCCTTCATGGCCGACTTGTCGATCCCGATCGACGACGCCGTGACGTCCGCACCGACGTAGGGCAGGCCGACGGTGGCGAGCATGCCCTGCACCGTCCCGTCCTCCCCCCAGGGGCCGTGCAGGACGGGGAACGCCACGTCCACCGGCCCGAGCGCGGCGACGCGGCCACCGTCGTCGTCGAGGTGGACGAGCTGCGGTCCCCGACGGGTGCCCACCAGCGCCGCCGTCGGCCCACCGGGGTACACCTCGGGCAGCTGACGTGGCCCGGGGGGTGCCGGCACGCCGTCGGTCAGCGTCCAGCGACCGTCCCGCGCGATGCCGACGGTCAGCACCTCGTACCGCGTGCTATCGATGGCCGCCAGGACGGAGCCGGCCGACAGGCAGGACACCCCGTGCTCCTCGGAGCGACCTCCGTACAGCAGCAGCACCCGTGTCATCCTGGCTCCTGGCCGCCCGGGCCGTGGGCGGGGCGCGCGGCGCACCGCCGCCCGCAGGGCGGACGGCGCGGAGCGTAACGGTGCCCGTCGGCTGCGGGCGCCACCGCCGCCTTCTGTAGGGTCCGCGGCACCGGATGGAGCGGTCCGGGGACATGCGAGCAGGGAGGGCACCGAGGTGGCAGGCATCGAGTTCGAGGGACGGGTCGCGGTCGTCACGGGCGCCGGCGGGGGCCTCGGTCGCAGCCACGCGCTGCTGCTGGCCAGCCGCGGCGCCAAGGTCGTGGTCAACGACCTCGGGGGGGCACGGGACGGCACCGGCAGCGACGCATCCATGGCCGAGAAGGTCGTGGCCGAGATCGTGGCCGCCGGTGGCGAGGCCGTGGCCAACCACGACGGGGTCCACACCTGGGAGGGGGGCGAGGCGATCGTGGCGCAGGCCCTGGAGGCCTTCGGCCGCGTCGATGTCGTGATCAACAACGCCGGCATCCTGCGGGACGTGTCCTTCGCCAAGCTCACGCCGGAGCAGCTCGACCCGGTCCTCGACGTGCACCTGAAGGGGGCGTTCCACGTCACGCGGGCAGCCTGGCCGCACCTGAAGGAGCAGGGCTACGGGCGGGTCAGCTCGACCACCTCGGGCTCGGGGCTGTACGGCAACTTCGGTCAGTCCAACTACTCGGCGGCCAAGCTCGGTCTGGTCGGCCTGACCCGGACCCTGGCGCTGGAGGGCGTGCGCTACGGCATCACGGCCAACGCCATCGCGCCGGTGGCTCGCAGCCGCATGACCGAGGACATCATGCCCCCAGCGCTGCTCGAGCGGCTGGAGCCCGAGTACGTCTCCCCGCTCGTCGCCTACCTGGCGAGCGAGGCCTGCACGGAGACCGGTCGGGTCTTCTCGGTCGGCGGGGGCTACATCGCTCGCGTCGCGCTCCTGGAAGGCGCCGGCGCGACCTTCGATCACGTCCCCACCCCGGAGGACGTCGCCGACGCCTGGGACCGTATCGCGGAGGTCGGACCGGAGGCCGAGGAGCTGACCCAGGGGGTCATGGAGCAGACCAGCAAGCTCGCGCGGGCCCTGAGGATCGAGGTCGGCTGAGCCGCTCGCCCGAGGCCAGCCCGAGCGTCGCACGCGCGCACCCGCGCGCGATACGGCGAGCCTCAGCGGCGCAGCGTCGCGGTGACGGCCTCGAGGATGACCTCGACGAGCTCGGAGGTCGTGGCCTCGCTGGTGTCCACCACCAACCCCGGCGTGCCGACCTCGCGCTGCGCCTGAAGCTGCCCGACCGCCAGACCCGGGGGCGCGTCGCCCGCCTCGCGCTCGCGGTCCTCGAGCACGTCGGCGTCGCACACGAACCTCACGTGCAGCACCGTCAGGTCCGCGAAGCAGCGTGTGAGGTCGGTGAGGGTCGCCTGGTCGAACAGCGTGTGGTCCATCCCGACGTCCACGCCGGCCCGGACCCAACTGGCCGCGGCACGGTGCATCCCGCGTACGAGCTCACGCCCGAGCGGCCCCCAGGCCAGGTGGGGGTGGGCCGGATCGCGGGGTGGCGCTCCCGGCAGCACCAGCTCGGACCACCGCCGCCGGCTCGGTCCGAGCGCCGTCAGGGTCGCGTCCAGGCCGGCCTCGAGCAGCGGCCCGGACCGCACCCGGGGCCAGGCGTGCTGGAGGGCCGCCAGCGTCGTGGAGCGGCCGACGTGCCGCGGGCCGTCCAGCACGAGCGCGAGCCCCGGGCCGCTCATAGCCCGTACAGCTCCGGCTTCGCCTCGCGGCTGAGCAGCAGGTCGACGAGCTCGTGGGGGTCGTGCCCCTCGTGGCAGACCGCGACCACACCGGCGGTGATGGGCATGTCCACCCCGACCCGCTGCGCGAGCCCGTACAGCGCCCGCGAGGAACGGACACCCTCGGCCACCATGTCCATGGACGCGACGATCGCCGCGAGCGGCTCCCCGCGACCGAGCCGCTCACCGACGGTCCGGTTGCGTGACTGCGGCGAGGAGCAGGTCGCGGCGAGGTCCCCGACACCCGCGAGCCCTCCGAAGGTCAGGGGCTGCCCACCGAGGGCGACCCCGAGCCGCGTCATCTCCGCGAGCCCCCGGGTCAGCACCGCCGCCTTCGAGTTGTCCCCGAACCCCAGCCCGTGCGCGATGCCGGCGGCGATCGCGATCACGTTCTTGACCGCACCGGCCACCTCGACGCCGGTGCGGTCGTCGTTGGTGTAGACGCGGAAGTACGGCGCCATCACCGCCGCCTGCACGCGCTCGGCCCGCCACCGCTGGGGCGCCGCAGCGACGGTCGCGGCGGGCTGCCGAGCCGCGCACTCCCGGGCGAGGTTCGGTCCGCTGACCACCACGATGCGGTCCGCATGGCCGTCGAGCGCGTCCGCGATCAGCTGGCTGCCGAACCGGAGGGTCTCGACGTCCACCCCCTTGATGAGGCTGACCAGCGTCGCGTCGGCATCGATGGCCGCGCCCCAGGCGGCGAGCTGCGCCTCGATGCCGGTGGACGGCACGGCGAGCACGACGACATCGGCGCCGTCGAGCGCGGCCTCGGCGTCCGCGGTCGCCTGCAGCGCCCGCGGCAGCACGACCCCAGGCAGGTAGCGCTCGTTCGTGTGCTGGCTGCCGACCTCCGCGGCCACCTCCGAGCGCCGGGCCCACAGCGTCACCTGCTCCCCGGTATCCGCCGACATGGCAGCGAAGGCGGTGCCCCAGGACCCCGCGCCCATGACCGCGACCCGTCCCATCGGGACCTCCTCACCTGCCACCCCTTCCTGCTGGCGGGGCGCTCCCAGGCGCGACCCTAGCCGGCCTCGCAAGTAGCATCCGGACGATGAGCACCCCCATCGCGATCGTCCCGCTGAAGACCCCGGGGACCGGCAAGCGCCGGCTCGCCGGGGCGCTGG
>JBKHDS010000156.1:0-5953 GCA_046541215.1 Nitriliruptoraceae bacterium | reverse complement strand
ATCTGGGCCGGGCGGGAGGTCAGCACCGCCGTGACGCGCACGGGCGCCGTCCTGCTCGACGCGGACGGCACCGAGGTGGCACGGCTGCACGCCGCCGTGCATCCCGGGGCGACGATCACCGGCCCGGCCCCGGGCGCCGGGACCGTGCGTGCTGTGGCCAGGGTGCGAACCGGACCGGAGCACGGCGCCGCCGACGGGTCGGCGACCGCGGGCGAGCTGCCGGTCGGCGAGGTCGGCGCCTGGCTCGTCGAGCTCGCCCCCGCCGCCGTGCGTGCCCGGCGGCATGACGAGCTCGGCCGCGCCATCGGCGCGCGCCGGATCGCCCGCGCGCGGGCGTTGTTGACGACCGACGCCCCACCACCGGCGTCCCCCTGGTACCACGCTCGCGAGGTCCTGGCCGTCCTGCCGGCTCGCCCGAAGGCGGTGCGTCGCTGGCTCGACACCCCCCTCGCCCACGACCACCTCGACGGTGGCGTCGAGGTCGTCCTCCACGGCATCGAGGCGGACGTCGACGAGCTGCTGCGGGCCTTCGGTCGTCCGCGCACCGGCCCCCACGGGCTGCGGATCGAGCTGGTGCGGCTCGACCGTGGCAGCGTGGCCGTGGTCACCGCCGCCGCCGGCTCGCCAGCGGGCGGTAGACTGGCGCCATGAGCGACGAGCGAACCCATCACGACGGCGGCACGGCCCTGGTGGACGTGCCCGACACCCGCGCCTGCACCCGCTGCGAGGGCCAGCAGGTCCTCGTCAGCGGCTCGGCCGGTGGCTTCGGCAAGTACCGCTGCGAGCGGTGTGGGATGGTCGTCGGCTTCGACCTCGAGTCGCACCCGGCGGAGTTCCTCATCGACCGTGGCGCGCCCGGTCGGTACTCCAAGGACCTGTTCGGCAGCCGACTCGCCGGCAGCGAGCTGCGTCTGCCCTGACCCGTCGGTGTGACGGCCCGTCACGGACTGCCGCCGCTGCCCGGTGCCGCGTCCTCGACCGCCCGGCCGTCGCCCGTGACCATCCGGAGCCGGTGTGTCCGTCCTGACCTGCGTCGAGTGCGGCGCGAGCTTCGAGCCGTCGCCGACGCTGCTGGAGCGGTTCCCGGGGTGGACACCGTCACGCTGCGCCTCCTGCCACCGCCAGCACCGAGGTGGCGCCCGGCCGGCTCCGCGCCCGCGCGCCGGCGGTGCCACGCGCGAGCAGCTCCTCACCCTCGCCGAGGTGCTCGAGCGCTACACGGACGGCCCGGACGAGGGGGTGTTCACCGACGGCTCGGCGATCCCGAACCCCGGCCCCGGCGGGTGGGGAGCGGTCTGGGTACGTGACGGCGAGGTGGTGGCCCAGGCCTACGGCCACGAGCCCCGGACCACCAACAACCGCATGGAGCTCACCGCGATCGCGGGTGCCTTGGAGCTCGTGCCACGGGGGACCCCGGTCACGATCCACACCGACTCCAACCTCGCGGTCCGGACCCTGACGGAGTGGGCAGCCGGCTGGGAGCGGCGCGGCTGGACGCGCCGGACCGGTCCGGTGGAGAACCTGGACCTCGTCCGGCCGCTCTACGAGGCGCTGCGCGAGCGTCCGGAGGTCGAGCTCGTGTGGATCAAGGCGCACGCGGGCAACCGGTGGAACGAGTACGCCGACGCGCTGGCCACCGCGTGGGCCCGCGAGCAGCTGTGAGCGACGATGCTCACCACCCCCGGTGGTCCTACGCCCAGCCGAGCGCCCGGACCCCGGCGGTGGCCGCGGCGCCGACGAGGACGACGATGCCGAAGTGCGCACGCAGGACGACGGCGACGGCCGCTGCGGCGAGCCCGACGAGCCGCGCGTCGGCCACCAGCGCGGTCCCGCTGGCCACGGTCTGGGTGGCGACGAGCGCGGCCAGCAGACCGGCCGGCAGGAGGTTGGCGAGCCGGTCCAGCCACGGCGCGAGCTCCCGGCCCGCGGCTACGAGCGGCCCGGTCGCCTTCAGCACGTAGGTCCCGACCGCGAGCAGCACGAGCGCGACGACGGTCGGGGTCACGGGGTACCTCCGGGCTGCCGATCAGGTGCCACGGCGGAGCGCTCGGGGATGAACAGCGCCACGACCCCGCCGAGCGCGGCGGCGATGATGGGCAGCCCAGGGGGCGCGATCGGGGTCAGCGCGAGCGCGAGCGTCGCGCCGACCGCGGCAGCGATCCGACCGCGCCGGGTCCTGAGCCACGGCGCGAGCAGGGCCAGGAACCCGGCGGGGAAGGCCGCATCCAGCCCGAGCACCTCCGGCTCAGCGATGAGCTGCCCCCCGTAGGCGCCGACGGCCGTCGCCGCGATCCAGCCGATCACCACCGCCCAGCCGACGGTGCGGAACCGGCGGGTCGCGGTCTCGGCCCAGCGGGCACGCGCGGCGGGTTCCCGCGGCTGCGGACCGGCCTGGCCGAGCGCGAGCGCCACGGACTCGTCGACGACGAGGTAGCTGTCCACGGCCCGGCGCGGCAGCGATCCGCCCGGTAGGACGCGGGCGATGGCCAGCCCGAAGGCGAGGTAGCGCACGTTCAGCAGGAGCCCGCCCACCGCGCCGGCCAGCGGGTTCCCGCCGAGGGCGAGCACGCCGACGAAGGCGAACTGCGAGCCGCCAGCGAGCACGATGATGCTCGACACCACGGCGAGGGCGGGGGACAGACCGGCCGCCACGGCCAGCACGCCGTAGGACAGCCCGTAGGCCGCGACCGCCAGGGCGATCGGGATCGACCCCAGCAGCAGGAGCCGGGTGGAGGGCACGTCGACGGCACCGAGCTCGGCGGGCTCGGCGGAGCGCATCGTTCGGTGTAGCGCACGCATCGTACGGTAACCTGTACCAGGTCGCCGGGGCGGTTGTCGACCCGGCGCCGCCGAGGAGGGCCGCAGGATGCTGGACGAGCGCAGCGTGGGAGCGGAGCTCGAGGCGGGGGAGCTGCGCCGGCGCATCGCCACCTCGGTGCGTGAGCTGAGGACCCGCGCGGGTCGCTCCCTGGGCGATCTGGCGGCGGACGCCGGTATCGGCAAGTCCACCCTGCACGCGATCGAGAACGGGGACGCGAACCCGGGCATCGAGACCCTGTGGGCGTTGGCGCGGGCGCTCGGCGTCCCCTTCGGCGAGCTGCTCGAGCCACCGGCCCCCGCGGTCCGCGTCGTCCGTGCCGGCGAGGGACCGGAGGTGCTCAGCGAGTCCGGCAGCATGCAGGCGCACCTGCTGGCCGCCACCGGCCACCGGGTCCGCGTCGAGGTCTACCGGCTCGCGCTGGAGCCGGGCCCGAGCCACCAGGCCGCGCCGCACGCCGGCGGCACCGTGGAGCACGTCCTGGTCACCAGCGGCGGCCTGAGCGTCGGTCCCACCGACGCCCCAGTCCATCTCGGTGCGGGCGATCTCGCCACCTTCCCGGGTGACCGCCCGCACACCTACGAGGCGACCGAGCCGGGGACGAGAGCGGTGCTGCTGCTCGAGTACGCCAGCGACACCGGCCGCGGCACCCGTCCGGTCGAGGGGTGAGCGCGACGCTGCCGCGGCGCCCCATGGCCGTCGTGGTCGCGGCGTTGGTGACGGGGCTGCTCGGCTCGTTCCTGGTGGGCGCGTTCGCGGTGGAGATCACCGCCGACCTCGCGACCGGGCCGGCCCTGACCGGCCTCGCGGTGTCCGCGTTCTACCTCACCGCCGCCGTCTCCAGCGTCGTCAGCGGCCGTGTCGTGGACCGGGTCGCTGCCCGCACCGGGTACCGCCTCGGGCTCGGCGCGGTAGCGACCTCCGGGGTCGCCGCCGGGCTGCTGGTCCGCACCGGCTGGCAGTTGGTGGTGGCCCTCGCCATCGGCGGTGCCGCGATCGCCTTCATCGACCCCTCCATCGCCCGCACCATCACCGGGGCCGTGCCGCCGAAGCGGCAGGGCATCGCCTTCGGGGTCAAGGAGGCGTCCGTTGCGGCGGCCTCGATGACCGCTGGCGTCGCGCTGCCGCTGCTGGCCGGGCGGGCCACCTGGCAGCTCCCGTTCCTCGTCATCGCGGCGGTCGCGGTGGGGCTCGCGGTGGTGATCCCGACCGGGATCGACGCGCGTCACCAGGTCACGGCGGGCTCACCGCCGCCGAGCATCCCGACCGCGGCGGTCGCGCGGTCGCCGTCCGGACGCTCGCTCGGCCTCCTCGCCGTCGCCGCGGGACTGGCCGGGGGAGCAGGGGCGGTGGTGGCGGCCTACCTGGTCACCGCCGGGACGCGCGCGGGCCTCACCCCGGGCTCGGCGGCGCTGCTGCTCTCGCTCGGGTCGGTGGTCAGCATCGGGGTGCGGCTGTGGTCCGGCTGGCGGGCCGATCGCCTGCTCGGCGGGCCGCTTCCCCTGCTCGCCGGCCTGCTGCTCGCCGGTGCCGTCGGTGTCGCCAGCCTGGCCGCGGCAGCCTGGCTCTCCGGCGCCGGGCTCGGGGTACCCCAGGCCAGCAGCGAGGTGGCCGGCGCCACGGCGGTCGTGGTGAGCCTGCTCACGATCGGTGCGGTGCTGGCGCTCGGGCCGGGGTGGGGCTGGTCCGCGCTGGTCTTCCTGGTGGCCGTGCGGCTGGTGCCCGGCCAGCCGGCGCGAGCCTCCGGTGCGATGCTGGCGGGCCTTGGTGGCGGCGGTGCCGTGTTCCCGCTGGTGGCCGGCCTCCTGATCGAGCGGCTCGGCTTCGTGGTGACCTGGAGCGCGCTCGCCGCCAGCATGGGCGTGGCCGCCGCGCTCGCGCTGGTGCTCCACCGCCGGGCCCCGGCGGAGCCCTGACGCTGCGGCAGGCCGCGCGTGCCGGACACCGGTTCCCTCACCCGGGCAGGTCGGCTCGCGGGACCCTGCCCGCACGCACCGCCGCGACGAGACGCTGGTGGTCGCGTTCGGTGACGTCGGCGAAGGCGTGGGCGAACCGGATCATGGCCTCGAGGAACACCCCGCCCTTGCCGAGGTAGCCGGCGAGCTCCGCGGCCTGGCCACCGCGCGCATGGGCATCGGCGAGCAGCCGACCCCACAACCCCGCGTAGGCCACCAGCGCGGAGGCACCGAGGGAGGTGACGTCCACGGCAGCATCGGCGGTGCGGACCTGTCGGACGTGGTAGTCCCGGGACACCCCATCGGGGCCGACCGCGGAGGTCCAGCCGAGGAAGGGGTCGCCAGCCGCCTGCAGCGTGCGTTGGCCCTCGACGATCCGGCGGCCGTGAGGGCGCGGTGGCCGGGTGGCGAGGTGGGGCTCCCACACCGACGGTCCAGCCTGCTGGACCTGGAGCACCAGCGGGTCATCCTCGTCGCGGCCGTGGAGCAGGACCACGAAGCAACGGGTGCCGACGCTGCCGATGCCGACCACCCGGCGGGCGGCGTCGACCACCTCGTAGCGTTCGAGCAGCGACCGACGGTGGGTCGGCAGGCTAGCGAGGTAGCCGCCGAGGAACCGCTGCGCGTACGCGCGCCGCATCGGAGGCAGCGCCTCCCGGGAGAGCGCCGGCGGGTCCTCCCGGATCCGCACCTCGCCGTCGACCACCTCGGTGAGCTTGTGGGCCGCACGGTGGCGGTCGGTGTCGACGCGCTCACCGAGCACATGCACCACCTCGTGCTCGTCCAGGCTCGCCTCCCACACGTCGAGCACGTCGGCCTTCGCGTGGGCGCGCAAGCTGCGTCGGTAGGCCTGGACGCAGGTCGCGACTGCGGCGTCCGCTACCTCGGTGTCGGCGGACGCCTCGCGTGCAGCGAGCACGAGGGAGGCGGCCAGACGCTTCAGGTCCCACTCGAAGGGCCCGCGGACGGTCTCGTCGAGGTCCCCGATGTCGAGCACCAGCCCGCGTCCTGGGGTGGTGGAGGTCGCGACGTTGGCGAGGTGGGCGTCGCCGCACAGCTGGGTGTGGAGCCCCGTGGCGGAGGTGGCAGCCAGGTCGGCGGCCATCACCGCCAGTGCGCCGCGGAGGAACGCCAGCGGCGAGGACGCCATGCGGCCGTAGCGCAGCCCGAGGAGCTCCGG
>JBKHDS010000155.1:0-5996 GCA_046541215.1 Nitriliruptoraceae bacterium | reverse complement strand
CGGGGGCGCCGTCGGCTGCGGACCCCAGGCTCGCCGGTCCGGCGACCGGTGCCACCGGGTCATCATCACCGCTGAGCAGCAGGACCGCGAGGCCGCCGAGCAGGGCCAGCACGAGCACCCCGAGGATCGCCGCGACCCAGCCGAGCCCACCACCGCGGCCGGGACTCGGGCCCGCTGCTGCCGGACCGAAGGCGGGTGGGCCGCCCGGGGGTGGGCCGCCCGGGGGTGGGCCCGGCGGCGGGGGCAGCGGGCCGACGCCTGCACCAGCACCTGGGGTTCGCACCATCACGCTCTCCGGACCATCGCCCACCCTGCGCAGCCTGCCCGGCCGCGAGCGAGGACGGTTAGAGCCTTCCGGCCCGCTGCGGCCGGGCTGCGTCGGGGGTCGTGGGCGTCAGCCGGCGCCGAGCACGAGCAGCGACAGCACCGCCACGGGGATCACGTAGTACGCGAACCCTTCCACGCCGGCACGGCTCACGAGCCGGACGAGGAACGCGATGGCGAGGTAGCCGGAGACCGCCGAGGCGAACACGCCGACCACGAGTTCGGCGACACCGAGCGTGCCGAGGTCGCCCACCGCCTGCAGCTGCACCAGCGCGGCGCCGCCGATCGCGGGCAGCCCGAGCAGGAACGCGAAGCGGGTCGCGCTCGGACGGCTCAGGCCCGCGGCGATACCCGAGGAGATCGTCAGCCCGGACCGGGACAGGCCCGGCAGCAACGCGAAGCACTGCGCCGCGCCGACGGTGAGCGCCTGCCGGACCGTGAGCCGCTGGAGGCCGCCGAGCGGCGGCGGCCCCCCCGTCACCGACGGCGTGTCGAGATCGTCGGCGGTGACCGTGCCGGCCGCCTCGCGCCGGCGGTGCAGCCACTCGCCGACCAGCAGCACCGCGGCGGTCGCGAACAGCAGCCACGCGGTCGTGATCGGATCGTCGAACACCGACTCGACCAGGCCGTCCAGCGTCAGCCCGGCGATCGCGACGGGCACGCTCGCGAGTGCGAGCAGCAGCACCAGCCGTCGGTAGCCGTCCCGCTCCGGGGAGGGCGCCGCGACGGTGACCGCGCGCAGCATCGCCCACAGGTCCCGGCGGTAGTAGACGAGCAGCGCCGCCAGCGTCCCGACGTGGAGCGCGACGTCGAAGGCCAGCCCGTGCCGCTCCCAGCCGGCGAGGGCCGGGACCAGCACGAGGTGCCCGGATGAGGACACCGGGATGAACTCCGTCAGCCCCTGCACGATCCCGAGCACGAGCGCCTGCACCCACTCCGGTGCCTCGGCGATCACGACACCCTCCCGCTCGTCCGTCCCCTCGCCGCCGGGCTGGCGGCGGGTCGGGCTGACGCTACCGGTGGGGGTGCTCGCCACGCGACCGGGTCATCGGGTCCGTTCGGCCGACGCGGCGCCTGGGCCGCTGGCCGCGGGACGCCAGCGATCCCCGGGGACTGACCCCGGGGATCGCAGGAGCGGGAGGCTCAGTTGGCCAGCGGGCACCGCTTGCAGGCCGGCAGCGACGGCACGGGCGCGCAGCCGGTGGAGCCGCACCCCTCCGGCAGCGCCGCGACCTCGACCCCGGTGATCCACCCACGGTCGATCGCGTGGACCAGCGCCGCGTGGACCGCGTCCCGGTCCACGTGCAGCCGGCGGGCTAGACCGTCGAGGTCGACGCTGCGACCCTCGGCCTCGTCGATGGCCTCACGGATGGCGAGCAACATGGCCTCAGCCTCCCGTGACCAGCCGGACGAACAAGCGCCCGAACTGGAACACCATCGTCGCCGCGAGGTACGCGACCGTCATGCTCAAGCCCACCGACAGCAGGGCCCAGCGGGTGCCGAGCTCGGCCTTGAGCGCACCGATCGTGGCGAAGCACGGGACGTACAGGAGGACGAAGACCATCAGCGCGAGCGCCGCGACGGTCGCGTAGCCACCGCTGGAGGCCTCCAGGCTCTCGGTGAGCGGTGCTGCGAGCCCGCTGACGTCCTCCTCCTCTTCCTCGCCGCCACCGAACTCCAGGCCGACCATCGCCGGCAGCGCCAGCGCAGCGTCCCGGGTCGCGACCAGCAGTCCGGTCCCGATCTCCAGCACCTCCTCACCGACGGTCGGTGGCTCCTCGGGTGCCTCAGCCGGCTCGAGGTCGTACACCTGCCAGAACGAGGCGACCATGACCTCCTTGGCGACCAGGCCCGTCATCAGCGAGCCGGTGACCTCCCAGCTGTCCAAGCCGGCAGGCGCGAGCGTCGGCGCCACCACCCGCGAGGTCGCGGCGAAGGCGCTGTCGTCCAGTTCGGTGTCCGCGAAGGAGCCGTCGCCGCCGACCGGGATGGACAGCAGCAGCCACACGCCGATCGCTCCGGCGAGGATGACCGGACCGGCCTCCTTGACGAAGGCGCCGACGCGCTGGCCGACGTGGCGGGACAGCACGCGGGCACTCGGCCGGCGGTAGGGCGGCAGCTCCAGGATGAAGGAGTTGGTGCGTTCACCCCGCAGGAGGGTGCGGTTCAGCAGCGCACCGAGCGCCAGCACCGCGACGATCGAGAGCAGGTACATCCCGAACACGACCGTCCCGGAGGCCTCCGTGAAGAAGATCGTCGCGAGCAGCACGTAGACCGGGAGCCGGGCGGCGCAGGAGATGAAGGGCACGAGCAGGCCGGTGAGGATCCGGTCGCGGCGACGCTCCAGCACCCGCGTGGCGTACACGCCCGGAACGCTGCACCCGAAGCCGAGCAGCAGCGGCAGGAAGCTCTTGCCGGACAGCCCGATCGGGGCCATCACGCGGTCCAGGAGGAACGCGGCGCGGGCCATGTAGCCGGAGTCCTCGAGCACCCCGAGCGCGAGGTAGAGGACGGCGAGCACGGGCACGAACACGAGCACGCCGCCGATGCCGGCCAGCAGGCCGTCGACCAGCGCGCTCTCGACCCAGCTGCCCCCGAGCCCGACCGCTCCGACACCCGCGACCACCAGACGGGTCAACGGTCCTCCGACGAGCGACTCGACCCAGCCGAGGAAGGGGTCGGCGACGTCGACGACCAGGGTGAAGGTCAGCCACATCAGGCCGAGGAAGATGGGGACCCCGAGCCAGCGGTTGGTCAGGACCTCATCGAGCCGGTCGGTCATCGAGCGCGGTGTGGTCTTGCGCTCCACGCTTGCGGCGGTCAGGTCGTGCGCCCAGCCGTAGCGGCGGTCGGCGATCACCAGTGCCGGGGGCACGCCGAGGGCACCGCGGATCCGCTCGATGGCGGCATCGGCTTCGGCGGCCACCGCCGCTCCGCCGGGGGTGGCGACGACGAGGGCGGTGACGACCGGCTCCTCCTCCAGCAGCCGCAGCGCGAGCCAGCGCGCGTCGGCCTCGCCCTCGAGGTCGAGCGCCGCCAGCGCCGGGACGAGCCGCTCGAGCTCGGCCTCGATCGCGGGGTCGTAGGTGATCGGTAGGGTGGGAACAGCGCTGGTCATCGCTCCTCCTCCACGGTCGAGGTCGGGGCGGACGGCTGCCGGGCTGCTGCCTCGGTCGCCAGTTCCGCGAGCACCGACCGGAGCTCGTCCATCCCCGTGCCCGAGCGGGCCACGGTGCGGACCACGGGTGCCGCGAGCGCGGCACTGAGCACCGCGTCGTCCACGACGAAGCCCTCACGGGCCGCGGAATCGGTCATGTTCAGCGCCACCACCATCGGCCGGCCCAGCTCGGCGATCTGGGCGGCGAGGTAGAGGTTGCGCTCGAGGTTCGTGCTGTCGAGGACGACCACGACCGCATCGAGGCCGGGATCGAGGAGGGCCTGCTCAGCGATCTGCTCCTCCGGGGAGCTCCCGGCCAGGCTGTAGGTCCCCGGCAGGTCGACGAGCTCCACCTCGAGAGCACCGATACGGACGGTGCCGGCGTGACGCTCGACGGTCTTGCCCGGCCAGTTCGCCACGTGCTGACGCGATCCGGTCAGGTGGTTGAACAGGCTGGACTTGCCGACGTTGGGGTTGCCGGCCAGCGCCACCTGCAGGTGGGGTCCAGCCGCGCGTGAGGGGCGTGAACGCTCAAGCATCGGCGCCCTCCTCGATGACGTCGACGCCAGCGGCCTGCGTGCGCCTGAGCGCCAGCAGCCCGTCGGCGACCCGCAGGGCGAGCGGCCCGCCGAAGGGGGCCCGTCGCAGTACCTCGACGCGAGCGCCGTGGCGGAGCCCGAGCTCGGTCAGCCGACGCTGCTCAGCGGGGGGGGCGGTGACCGCGGTCACGGTCACCGGGGTGTTCATGGGTACCTGGTCGAGGGTCACGGGGAGCCTCACCTCCAGAGTTGACAGTGGTGCCTCAAGGATGGTGGCGGTGCCCCGGCTACGGGCACATCAGCACTGAGGCGAGGTTGTCCTTCCTAAGGCAGCCCTAACAGGGACCTTCTACCCCTCCGCAGCGGCGAGGGACCCGGGTCCACACGGGTGCTCAGGCGTAGCCTTCCGGCGGGGGTCCTAGCGAGCCCGGCGGGGGGTCGTAGCGAGCCTCTGAGGTACGGGCGGTGTCGGCCGCGAGGAGCCGGTGCCCGATCCGATCGACCGAGCGGGTGTCGTTGGCGAGCGCCACCACGCCACGTGCCGCCGCCGGATCGAACCCGACGAAGCTGCGGAACCCGCCCGTGCCGCCGTTGTGCCACCACCACGATGCGCCACCTCGTCGGTGGAGGAGGTGCCAGCCGAGCCCGATGCCGAGCGACCGGTTGACCCTCGCCCGCGGGCGCATCACGTCGCGGATCGCCAGCTCGAGCGGGGAGGATGCCGGTGCGAGATGCGCCTCGAGCAGGAGGAGCAGGTCGGCCACGCTCGACCGCAGCGCCCCCGCCCCCGCCAGGGAGGCCAGGTGCCAGTCACCGACCGGTCGTCCGCGCCGGGTGTGGCCGACCGAGACCGATGCTTCGCTGCCGTCGGGTTGCACCCGCGTGTCCACGAGCCCGAGCGGCGCGGCGATGCGCTCCTGGACGAGCGCCTCGTAGGACCAGCCGGTCACGCGCGCGAGCGCCTCGCCGAGGACCCCGGCACCGAGGTTGGAGTAGCGGGGGCGGCCACCGGGTGCGCGTCGGGGCGGGTCGGTGAGCGCCGCCTCGAGGTGCGCGTCGGTGAACCCGACGTAGGGATCATCCCGGCTCCTGCGCGCCATCGCGGCCGATCCCCTCGGCAGCCGCGGCAACCCCGAGGTGTGCGATGCGAGGTCGGCCAGCTGGATCGGCCGACCGGAGGGGTGCGCTGCGGCGGCTGGGAACACCGTCGTCAGCGGCTGGTCGTAGGTGACCTCCCCGCGGTGGACCGCGTCGGCGAGCAGCAGCGCCGTGAAGACCTTCGTGATCGAGCCGATCTGGAAGCTCGTCCGCTCATCGGGCCTCACCCCGCCCCGGGCGACCACCCCGAAGCCACGACTGGAGCGGTCCCCGCCGTCGCTCAGCCCGACCACGAACCCGACATGCCGCCGTGCACGACCCGCAACGTCATCGGGAGGGTGCCCGGCGTCGGATCGTGCCCCGTCGCCTCGCGGGTCCCTGGGCATCATCACGACCCCGGCGAGCAAGATGTTGCCAAGATGGAGATCATACGTGACCTTCGCGCTCCTGCAGGAGCGACTCGAGCTGAACGCACCCGACCTGTCCAAGCAGCTCAAGGCCCTTCAGGAAGCAGGCTACGTGAGGACGACGAAGACCGGCCGGGGTCCCGGCAGCGAGACCTGGGTCACGATGACCCGGTGCGGCCGGCGCGCCTACGAGGCCCACGCCGCGGGGCTGCGGGCCCTGCTGGACGGCGAGATGAGCCCACCCTGAGCCGCGTGGACGCTGCTGCGGCCGGTGGCCCCCGCGACGCTCGGCCTGTCCTACGACGACGTCGAGGTGGCGGCCGGCCCGGGGGCGGGACCGTCCTGGCCGCCGTGCCGGCCGAGGTGCCCCCGGATGCCGCGGGTGCCGGCCGTCCGGCCATGGTCATCGGGGACGAACCGGGAGGTAGAGTGCCCGGCATGAGCCTCCAGCGCCCCAGCCCCCGCATGGTC
>JBKHDS010000154.1:0-6098 GCA_046541215.1 Nitriliruptoraceae bacterium | reverse complement strand
GCCGGGTGGATCCCGAGCCGCGCCACGTTGCGGGCGTCGTCCGCCCAGCGGAGCCCGAAGCCGCTCATCACCAGCCCGTCGCGGCAGAGGTTGGTGAGGCCGGTGGCGAGCCCGGCGTCCCGCGGCCCCCCATCGGGGCCGCATGCCTCCCGGCCGGCGCCGCCCCCGTCGAAGCCCGCGTCCGAGGCGGCCCCGCCCGCGTCCGTCGGGTCGTCGGGGCCGTCGCAGCCGGCGGTCGGGGTCAGCGAGAGGGTGAGCGCGACCAAGGCGAACATCGAGGAGCGCATCGGGCGCAGTATGCCGCGGTGACGCGGCGAAGCACCCGCCGCGGGCCGCTTCGCGGGGCTTTGCCCCCCCACCCGGATATGCTACTCGCCTGGGGATCTCATGCGCCGACGACTCTTGCCGGTTCTCTGGGCCTCCACCGTGGCGTCCGCTGGCCTCGCCATCGGCCTCGGCTGCGGCGAGGACGAGGCGACGACGCCGGACCCGCAGCCGACCGAGGAGGTCGAGCGGGTGCACGGGCTGACCCCGGAGCAGGCCCGGCAGACGCTCGCGGAGGTCGGGGACCACGAGATCACCGTCGGCGAGTTCGCCGAGGAGCTGGCGTCCAAGGGCTCCTTCGTCCGCACCCGGTACAACAGCCCCGAGCGGCGCCGCGAGTTCCTCGACCAGATGATCCGCTTCGAGCTCCTGGCCCAGGAGGCGATGCGGCGCGATCTCCACGAGCTGCCCGAGGTCCAGCGGACCCGGAAGCAGATGATGATCCGGCAGCTCCTCGAGGACCGCTTCGATCAGGGCGGGCCCGAGGCGATCCCGATGGAGGACGTGCGCGGCTACTACGAGGCGCACCGGGACGAGTTCAACACCCCGGCCCAGGTGCGGGCGAGCCACATCCGGCTCCGCGACCGCGCCACCGCCGAGCGGGTGCTGCGGGAGCTGAGGGCCGCGCCGACGGACCTGCGCCTCTGGCGGCGCCTCGCGGAGCAGCACAACACCGACGAGGCGACCGAGGACCGCTTCGGCGACCTGCGCTTCTTCTCGCGGCCGAGCGAGCGCGTCGAGGGCGAGCCCGAGGTGCCGGCGCCGGTGGCGGAGGCGGCGTTCGGCGTCGAGCGCATCGGCGACTTGCACCCCGAGGTGGTGCGGAGCGACGACGGCTGGCACATCGTCAAGCTGACCGGCCGCCGGGCCGCGATGAGCCGGAGCCTCGAGGAGGCGGCGCGCCCCATCCGCAACCGCCTGTGGCGCGACCGCCGCGAGCAGGCGATCCAGGATCTCATCGACGAGCTCGGCCGGCTCCCCGGCATCGGCCCGAAGAGCGCGCAGCGGATCGCGTTCCACCTGCTCCAGGTCGAAGCCGCGGACGCGCAGCGCCTCGCCGAGGCGATCACCCGGGTCAAGGACACCATCCGCTTCTGCGTCCGGTGCTGGAACATCAGCGAGGCGGAGGAGTGCCGCATCTGCACCGACCCCCGGCGGGACGCCTCCGTGCTGTGCGTCGTCGAGGAGCCCCGCGACGTCCTCGCCATCGAGCGCACCCAGGAGTTCCGCGGCCGGTACCACGTGCTGGGTGGGGCGATCTCGCCGATCGATGGCGTCGGACCCGAGGAGCTGCACATCGCGGCCCTGCTCGCCCGGCTCGGTGAGGAGCCGATCACGGAGCTGATCATCGCGACGAACCCCAACGTGGAGGGGGAGGCGACGGCCTCCTACCTGTCCCGCATGCTCCAGCACCACGACGTGCGGGTCACCCGGCTGGCCAGCGGGCTCCCGGTCGGTGGTGATCTGGACTACGCCGACGAGGTCACGCTGGGCCGGGCGTTCCTCGGGCGTCGTGAGGTCGGCGCCTGAGCAGCCGGGCTCGAGCCCATAGCGGGCGCGCAGGCCGGCCGGGAGGGGCCTGAACCGCGGTGTGCTCCGGCGCGCCTACCCTGCCGCGGTGGTGGACGAGCGGCCACCTCGACGAGCACCGCTCACCCGTGACGGACCGGAGCCAGCGTGGCGATCGTGGTGCAGAAGTACGGCGGCACCTCCGTGGGTGACGTCGACCGGATGAAGAAGGTGGCCGACCGGGTCGCCCGTAGCCACCGGGCGGGGAACCAGACCGTCGTGGTGGTCTCGGCCATGGGCAAGACCACCGACGACCTGGTCACCATGGCCGCCCGCATCAGCGAGCACCCCCCGGAGCGGGAGCTCGACATCCTGCTGACCTCCGGTGAGCGCATCTCGATGTCCCTGCTGGCGATGGCCCTGCATGAGCGTGGGGTCCCGGCGAAGTCGTTCACGGGCTCGCAGGCCGGCATCATCACCGACGCCGTCCACGGCCGTGCCCGGATCGTAAACATCACGCCGGGGCGTGTGCTCGGGGCCCTGGACGAGGGCAACGTCGCCATCGTCGCCGGCTTCGCCGGGGTCAGCCAGGACACCAAGGACATCACGACGCTCGGACGTGGCGGCTCCGACACCACGGCCGTGGCGCTCGCGGCGGCGCTCGGTGCCGACGTGTGCGAGATCTACACCGATGTGGATGGGGTGTTCACCGCGGACCCGCGCATCGTCCCGGGTGCGCACAAGCTCGACCGGATCTCCTACGAGGAGATGCTGGAGATGGCCGCGCAGGGTGCCGGCGTGCTGCAGGTCCGCAGCGTCGAGTTCGGTCGCAACCATGGCGTGCAGATCCACGTGCGCTCATCGTTCAGCTACGCATCGGGCACGTGGGTCGGCCCGAAGGAGGACACGGTGGAGGACGCGATCATCTCCGGTGTCGCCCATGACACCTCGGAGGCCAAGCTCACGATCCAGCAGGTCCCGGACGAGCCCGGGGTGGCAGCCCGCCTGTTCTCCACGCTCGCCGAGGAGAACATCAACATCGACATGATCGTCCAGAACATCTCCGCTGATGGGCGTACCGACATCTCGTTCACCCTGCCCCGCGGCGACACCTACAAGGCCCGTGGGGTGCTCGAGCCGCTCGCCGAGAAGGTCGGAGCCGCCGGGATCCGGGTGGATGAGGACATCGCGAAGGTCTCGCTCGTGGGCGCCGGGATGAAGACCCACCCGGGGGTCGCCGCGGCGATGTTCGGTGCCCTGTCCGACGCCGGCGTCAACATCGAGATGATCTCCACCTCGACGATCCGGGTCTCGGTCGTGGTCGCCAAGGACCAGGTGGAGACCGCGGTCCAGGCGGTGCACGCCGCCTTCGGCCTCGGCGACGACGCCGTGCTCGTCGAGGAGGGCTCCTGATGGGGGCCCGGGTCGCGGTCGTCGGGGCCACCGGGGCGGTCGGCGAGGAGATGCGCCGCCAGCTCGACCGCCGGGACTTCCCCCTGGACGGGGAGCCGGTGTTCCTCGCCTCCGAGCGGTCGGCGGGGCGCACGCTCCCCTGGCGCGGTGGCGAGGTGGAGGTGCGTGCTATCTCCGCGGACGCCTTCGACGGCGTCGACATCGCCCTGTTCTCCGCGGGGGGGTCGCGGTCCAAGCAGTGGGCGCCGGTCGCGGCCGAGCGTGGCGCGGTCGTCATCGACAACTCGTCGGCGTTCCGGCGGGACGAGGACGTGCCGCTGGTCGTCGCCGAGGTGAACCCCGACGCGTTGCGGGAGCGACCGCGCGGCATCGTCGCCAACCCGAACTGCACCACGATGGTGCTGATGGTCGCGGCCAAGCCGCTGCACGACGCCTTCGGGCTGACCGAGATGGTCGCGACCAGCTACCAGGCTGCCGGAGGAGCCGGCCGCACCGGCATCGACGTGCTGCTCGAGCAGGCGCGCGGGATGCTGGAGGACACCGACCGGCTGGTCGCCGATGGCGCGGCCGTCGAGGCCGGCTACCCGGATCCGGCAGCCTTCTCCAAGGCGATCGCCTTCAACGTGCTGGCGCACTGCGGCTCGTTCACCGACGCCCGCTACACCGATGAGGAGTGGAAGCTCGTCCACGAGTCCCGCAAGATCCTGTCGCTCCCGGCGCTGCGGGTCTCGCCGACCTGCGTGCGCGTGCCGGTCGTCGTCGGTCACGCCATCGCGGCGAGGCTGACCTTCGCCCAGCCTGTGGACCGCGACGTCGCGATGGAGGCGCTCGCCGCCGCGCCCGGTCTGGTCGTCGAGGACGGCACCGGTCAGGATGGCGAGCCGCTGGCCTACCCGACCCCGCTCGCCTCGGCGGGTCGTGACGAGGTCCTGGTCGGCCGTGTCCGGGAGGACCTCGCTGACCGCTCCAGCCTGAACCTGTGGGTGGTCGGTGACAACCTCCTGAAGGGGGCGGCGCTCAACACCGTCCAGCTCGCGGAGCTCGTGGTCGAGGAGGGCCGGTGACCGACGACGGGTCGCACCGCGGCTCCCCCCGGTTCCTGCTCGGGCTGGGGGGTGCCTCCTTCCTGTGGTTCGTCGCGCTGGCGTGGCTGGCGACCAGCGATACCGCGCTGCTCCTCAGCGCAGGCGTGCTCGTGCTGGTCGTGGTGCTCCTCGCGGTCCGGCTGCTCCCGGGCGCCCTCGGCCGTAGCGAGCCGGGGGCGTCGAGGCGGCTGGCGGTCTCGCTCGCGCTCTGGGCGCTGGCCTTCGGGGTGTTCCTGGCCGCGGGCCTGCTGTGGAACCGCGACGACACCTTCTTCTGGCTGCTCACCGCACCGCTCGTGGCCGGTCCGGCCTTCATCGGTGCTCAGGTCGAGGCACGCCGCTGAGGAGGCGATCGCGACGCTGCGGCGGGGCCGGAGCGGCCACCGCGACGGCGTCAGGGACGGGACGGGTCGAGCTGGCCGCACACGCAGGGGGTCGCGCCGCAGCGGGGACAGCCGGCGCCGTAGCGCCGCTCCACCTCGACACCCAGGTCGACGTCGCACAGGTCCGCGAGGCTGACGAGCCACGCGAGCGCGTCGGTGAACTCCACCACCCGCTCGGCGTGTCCCTGGCGACGGATCGCGCGCGAGAGCTCGCCGACCTCCTCGACGAACCAGCCGAAGGTGGCGTCCACGCCGCGCGTACGGTCCTGCGCCCCGTAGGTGGCGCGGATCACCGCCTGCAGGTCGGTGAGGTCCACGGAACGCTCCGAGCGGTCGGGTGCCGGACAGGCCGAGCAACGCGCGGACGCGCGACCCAGGTCGAGGATCGCGCGTCCGCCGCCACGCTGCTGGTCGGGATGGCCGGATTCGAACCGGCGACCTCCTCGTCCCGAACGAGGCGCGCTAACCAAGCTGCGCTACATCCCGGCGGGCGTGGTCGCCCTCGGTGAGGGCGGCGGGCAGCGTACCGACCCGCCACGGCGGCTGCGAACCCCGCTCAGCCGGTCAGCTCCAGCAGGGTCGCCTCGGGTCGGCAAGCGAACCGGAAGGGGGCGTAGGGACTGTGGCCCAGACCCGCGGAGACGTGCAGCCAGCGGTCGCGGTAGCCGGAGAGTCCCCGCGCCTGGTCCAGCGGGAGGTCACAGTTGGCGACCAGCGCGCCGATCCCCGGCAGCCGCACCTGCCCGCCATGGGTGTGCCCGGCCAGCAGCAGGTCGTGGCCGGCCTCCACCAGGACGTCGAGGGCGGCGAGGTAGGGCGCGTGGACGATGCCGAGGTGCAGGACGGCGTCCGGGGTGCGCGGGGTGACGACGTGCGGGTCGGGGATCACCGAGGGGTCGAGGTGTGGGTCGTCGAACCCACCGGCAGCGACGGCCCCGACGGGCGTGTCGACCACGGTGGTGGCGCCGCGCAGGGTCTCGTAGCCGACCCGGTCGAGCCCGGCCAGGAGCCGGTCCGTGTCCAGGGCGACACCCGGGGTGCGGTGCGACGGCTCCGTGAGGTAGCGCCACGGCACCTTCGGCACCGGGCCGTAGCGGTCGTTGCTGCCGAGCACCGACAGGCCCGGCCGTCCCCGGCTCGTCAGGGGTGCCAGCGCCGCGACCGCGGCGTCCTCGGCGCCGGGGCCGCCCAGCAGATCGCCGGTGGCGACCACCAGATCATGGTCGAGATCGGCGAGCTCGTGCAGGAAGGCGATCCGGTGCCGTTGCCGGGGCAGCAGGTGCAGGTCGGTGACGTGCAGGATCCGAAGCACCCCCGGTCGGCGCAGCGCGCCCTCGACGCGGATCCGCTGAAGGCGGTACCAGCGCCGTTCGACGAGGGTGCC
>JBKHDS010000153.1:0-6115 GCA_046541215.1 Nitriliruptoraceae bacterium | reverse complement strand
CTCGGGGTGGCCTGCGAGGTGACCGACACGATGATGGACGACGTCGAGGTGGCGGCCGCCCTGTCCGGGACGTGTCTGGCACTCGCCGATCGGCTGCGGGCACCGAGGGCGTCGTGAGCGGGCCCCTGACCGTCCTACCCCTGTCGAGCACGCACCGGGTGCGCGCCGGGGATGATCTGGCCGAGCTCCTGCTGGCCACCGCGACCGCGCATGGGATCACCCTCGCCGACGGTGACGTGGTGTGCGTGGCCTCCAAGGTGGTGAGCCTGGCTGAGGGCGCGGTCGTCGCGCTCCCTCCGGGTGACCCCCGACAGGCCAGGCGCGCCCTGGCACGGCAGGAGGCCGCCGAGGTCGTGGCCGACGCTCCCTGGGTGCTGATCACGCGCACCCGGCACGGCTTCGTGACCGCCAACGGCGGGATCGACGCCTCGAACACCCCCGAGGGGACCGCGCTGCTGCTCCCGAAGGACCCCGACGCCACCGCCGAAGCCCTCCGCCGCGAGGTCCAACGGCGCCGCGGCGTGCGCATCGGGGTGGTCGTCACCGACACCTTCGGGCGGCCGTGGCGCACCGGACAGACCGAGGTCGCCCTCGGCATCGCCGGGATCCCGGCGCTGCGGGACGAGCGCGGCGGCGCCGACCTCGATGGCCGCCTGCTGGAGGTGACCGAGGCCGCGATCGCGGACGAGCTCGCGGGCGCGGCGGACCTCGTCCGCACCAAGTCCAGCGGGACGCCCTTCGTGCTCGTGCGCGGGTTCGACGCCGGCGACCACGGCCGCGGCCGTGGACAGGACCTCGTCCGCCCACCCGCCAGCGACCTGTTCGCGCACGGCGGAGCGACCGCCGCCGAGCGGGCCATCGCCCGGCGGCGAACCGTGCGACGCTTCGCCCCCGGGGGTGCCGTGCCGCCCGAGGTGCTGCAGGCGGCCGTGGAGGCTGCGGCGACCGCCCCGGCACCGCACGGCACCCGGCCGTGGCGCTTCATCCAGCTCGCGCCGGACACCCGGCACGACCTGCTCGACCGCCTGGCCGAGCGCTGGCGTGCCGACCTCGCGGGCGACGGCGTGGCCGACGCCACCATCGAGCGCCGGATCGCTCGCTCCGACGCGGTGCTGCGCACGGCCCCGGAGGTCCTGCTGCCGCTCGTCGACCTCGCCGACGCGCACCCCTACCCGGACGCTCGCCGCACCACCGGCGAGCGCGACCTGTTCCTGCTGGCCGGTGGAGCCGCCATCCAGAACCTGCAGGTCGTGCTGGCGGCCCACGGGCTCGGGACGGCCTGGATCAGCTCCACGGCCTTCTGCCCTGACACCGTCCGCGCGGCGCTCGCCCTGCCGACCACGACGCAGCCGCTCGGGTTGGTCGCGGTCGGGGTGCCCGCCGAGCCGCCCTCACCCCGGGCCGCCGGCGCCGGGGAGGGGCTGCTGGAGCGACGCTGACCAGCCACCACGGGAGGTGGCCTGACCCCCTAGGCCACCCCCGGGGCACGACCCCGGATGCGCCGCCACCAGGTCCGCACCCAGCCAGGCCAGTCCAGCGGCTCGGCCCACCGGTCGGCGACGGCATGGGCGTCCACGGGGGCCCGGGCCGCAAGCTCCCGCCGTCGCGCCCAGGCCGCCGGCAGCCCGCGCAGCTGGCGCAGCGCGCCGGGCCAGGCCTGCGGGACCGTCACCGTGAGCTCACCCGCCTTGAGCAGGGTGGTCAGGACGATCGCGGGCCAGGCACCCGGGCGGGGCCGATCGCAGGTGAGGAGGACCAGCAGCCGGTTGGCGAGGTTGAGCGCCTCGACCCGGGTCGTCCGGCGCGGTCCCGCCCCACCCCGCTCATGCCGCGCGAGCGCCGTCGGCTCGTACCACGCGGTCCAGCCGAACCGACGCGCCCGCCAGTCCAGCTCGACGTCGTCGAAGTAGGCCACGAGGTCCTCGGTCAACACCTCACCCGACGCCCACCGCACCTGCTCGAGCATCGCCCGGCGGTGCAGCACGCACGCCCCCGAGGCGCCGAACACCTCACCGGCGGGTAGGTGGTCCCGGTCGACCTCACCCTCGCCGCGGTTGCGCACCAGCCGGGGGCGGGTCAGGACGTGTCCCGTGGTGTCCAGTACGAGCCGCCCGTCCGGCAGCGGCGTCGCCCGTCGCACACGCGGCTGGACGCTGCCGCACCGCGGGTCGACGCTCAGGCGGTGCACGCAGCGGGCGAGAAGCTCCGGGTCCAGCACCGCATCGGGGTTGACGAGCAGGACCGCGTCGATGTCCTCGGCCAGGCGTGCGAGTGCGTCGTTCACACCACCGCAGAAGCCCCGGTTCGTGCGGTTGCGGACCAGACGGACCGGGTGGCGGCGTACCTCGTGGCACGCGCGCTCCACCACCGCGGCGGAGCCGTCCCGGGAGGCGTTGTCCACCACGATCACCTCGAGGTCGGGGTGCGTCTGCGCCTCCAGGCTCGCCAGCAGCGTCGGCAGGTGTTCAGCGCTGTTCCAGGCCACGACGACCGCGGCGACCCGCACCCGACTCAGCCCCGGGCCTGCCGGCGCTGCAGCCGGGGCAGCGGGATCGGCGCGCCCTTGCCCTCACCGGTACGGCGGGCCGGCCCGTCGCTCACCACGGCCGTTGCCCGCAGGTCCACCAGGCCGGCGCCACCCGGGGCCGGTGCGACCGAGAAGCGCGCCGCCTCGGCCACCACCGCCCAGGTCTCGCGGCCGGACACGTCGGTGACGGAGCAGGCGATCGCGTAGTGCCCGGCGAGCAGGTTCGTGGTGAAGCGGATCTCGACCGTCGCCTCCTGCCCGACCTGCAGCGGTCCCACCGCCACGCCCTGCCAGGTGGTGTGCACCTCGAACAGGTGCGTCCCGTCCCCGCGCGAGACCACCATGCCGACCGAGCACACCTCGACGTCGGCACGCGCCCGCAGGCGGATCCGGGCGGTGAGGTGCGCGGCCGGGGCGACCTCGGTGACCTCCTCCCCGTCCGTATCGACGAGCTGGACCTGCTCGATGGAGACCTTCCGGGTGCCGCGGCGCCGATCGAGCCGGGGCGCGGAGCGGGTCGCGACCCGCTGGCGGTACAGCTCGACCCCCTCCGAGACCGGCCCGTCGAAGACCACGTGCCCGCGGTCCAGCACGATGGCCCGGTCGCACATGTCCCGCACCGCGTCCAGGTCGTGCGAGACGAGCAGGAAGGTCTTGCCCTCGGCACGGAAGGAGCGCATGCGCTCCAGGGAGCGCTCCTGGAACTCGGCGTCCCCGACGGCGAGCACCTCGTCGACGAGCAGGATGTCCGGGTCGACGGTCACCGCGACCGCGAAGCCGAGCCGTACCTCGAGCCCGGAGGAGTAGGTGCGCACCGCGGTGTCCAGCAGGTGCCGCACGCCGGCGAACTCCACGATCTCGTCGAACCGCTCCTCGATCTCCGCACCGGTCAGCCCGAGGATCGCCCCGTTGAGCCGGATGTTCTCCCGCCCCGTCAGGTCCCCGTGGAAGCCCGCGCCGAGCTCGAGCAGGGAGGCGACCCGGCCGTTGGTGAGCACCGTGCCGGCGTCGGGTGGCAGGATCCGGGCGAGCAGCTTCAGCAACGTGGACTTGCCCGAGCCGTTCGGGCCGATGATCGCGACCGACTCGCCGTGGGCGACGGTGAAGGACACGTCCTCCAGCGCGTTGAAGTCGGTGTAGGAGGCTCGCCGCATCCGGGCGAGCCGCTCCTTGAGCCCACTCGGGCGCTCGTGGAACAGCCGGAAGGTCTCGGTCACCCCATCCACCACGATGGCGGGCTGGGTCGGGTCGACCTGGGCCCCGGTGAGCTGGCCGAGGCTGCGGCGGGAGCGCTCACCCACCTCACACCTCCTTGGCGAAGGTGCGCGCCCGGCGTCGGAAGGTGAGATACCCGCAGACGAGGCCGGCGAGCGCCCAGGCCAGGGCGAACCCGATGTCGCCGAAGCCGGGGAACGCGGGGGGGCCGGCCAGCAGCGGACCGTCGGCACCACCGGCGGCGGTCACGGAGCCGTACAGCCCGAGCCGCGCCAGCTCGATGAACGACGTGGCCGGGTTCGCAGCGATCAGGGCCGCCACCCAGGCGTACCGCTCACCCATCTGGGTGGTGACCAGCGCCAGCGGGTAGATGACCGGCGTCGCGTAGAACCAGATCTGGAAGAGGACGACGAACAGCTCCTGGAGGTCCCGGAAGGTGACGTTCACCCCGGCGAACCACATGGCGATCCCGGAGGTGAACAGCGTCAGCAGCGCGATGGCGAGCAGGGTGGTCGGCAGGTGCAGGAGCACCCCCCACCCCCGCGCGTAGATGAGGTACGGGCTGAGCACCAGCAGCGCGAGCAGCAGGTGGATGAGCTGCGCGAGCACGTGCGAGAGCGGGAGCACCTCGCGGGGGAAGTACACCTTCTTGATGAGCTCGCCGTTGCCCACGATCGAGTGGATCGCCCCCTGGCAGGAGTTCTGGAGGAACTGCCACACCAGGTAGCCGGAGATGAAGAAGGCGGGGAAGTCCGCCACCGGGATACGCACGATCTGGGTGAACACGACGCTGAACACGATGGTCATCAGCACCGGGGTCAGCATCGACCAGAGGAACCCCAACGCCGAGTTGCGGTAGCGGACCTTGAGCTCCTTGCGGACCAGCTGCACGAGCAGCTCCCGCGCGCGCCACAGCTCCACCAGCTTCGTGGAGACCGCGAGGGTCGCGCGACGCGGCGCGGCGGGCACGAGTGCCTCGGCGCCTTCCGGACCTCTCGTCACGACCGCTCCCCCGGAGCAACCCCACCCGCCGACCACGACCGGCACGACCACCGGTCGTGCGACCAAGGTCGTTTGTAGCACAGCCGAACGACCTCGCCGTGCGTCGCAGGCAGCGACCCGCCGGCAGCCCGGCCCGGCCCTGCTCCGGCCGCCGTCACCCGCGCGGGACGTGCTGGGAGGGGCCGCGGACGCTTCCGTCCGGCAGCCGGGCCCCGTCGGCGACCAGCACCGGACCCGTGACGACCACGTCCGCACCGAGGTGGGCGGCGCTACCCGTGGCCAGGTGCCGCAGCTTGCCCCGCGGTCCCAGCCGGGTGCCCTCACCCAGGACGCTCGCCGCCACCTCGACGTCGGCCCCGAGCACCGTGCCGGGGCCCGCGACGACGTGGGGTCCGACCCGGGCGCCGGGCCCGACCCGCACGCCTTCGGCGAGCAGCACCGGACCCATCAGGCGGGCGCTGTCGGCCACCTCGACGTCCCTCCCCCGCCGGATGCCGGCCGCGTCCGCGGGGTGGCGGTCCAGCGCCGGCCAGTCGAGCTCGCCGTCCAGGGCGGCCCGATGCCCGTCGAGGTAGCGCTCGGGGGTCCCGAGGTCGGCCCACGCGGCGTCGCTGACGATGCCCTGGACGCGGGCGCCGTCGGCGACGAGACCCGGGAAGACCTCGCGCTCGAAGGACAGCGGACGTCCCGCCGGGAAGGCGGCCAGCGCCGCCGGCTCGAGCACGTAGGTGCCGGCGTTGACGGTGTCGTGCCCGGGCAGGGTCCCGGGCGGGGGCTTCTCGACGAAGCCGGTGATCCGGTCGCCCTCCAGCACGCACACCCCGAAGCTGGAGGTGTCCGGCACGCGGGTGAGCACCAGGCTCGCGTCCGCACCCGCCGCCGCGTGTCGACGGGCCACCTCAGCGAGATCGACGTCGGTGAGGACGTCCCCGTTCAGGACGAGCACGCTGCCCTCGCAGCGGTCGATGACGGCGCGGACACCACCGGCGGTGTCCAGCGGCTCCGGCTCAGGCACCGCCTCCAGCGTCATCCCGAGCCGCGCCGCGACCGGCTCGAGCACGGCGAAGGGGGCGGGGTCGGCGCCCACGACCAGCCACACACGGTCCACCCCGGCCGCCGCGAGCCGGTGGAGGACGCCGGCGAGGAAGGGCTCGGTGCAGAAGGGCACGAGCGGCTTCGGCACCGTGTCGGTCAGCGGCCTGAGCCTCGTGCCGGCCCCGCCCGCCACGATCATGGCCTCCCGGACGCTCATCGACGCTCCTCGTTCGTCATCGGTCGTGGCCCGCTCGCCGACGCAACGGGCGCGGTCCCGGTGCCGGTCCGGAGCTCGCCGGTGCTGCTCGCGCCCGGCCGAACCCGCTCGGCCACGCT
>JBKHDS010000152.1:0-6244 GCA_046541215.1 Nitriliruptoraceae bacterium | reverse complement strand
GCCCCCACGGACGGAGCCCCGGCAGACGGAGCCCGCACCGGCCGAGCTGGACCACGCCATCGCCGAGCTCACCGCGGCCGCCGCGAGCTGGTGCGCGACCTCGGTGACGGAGCGGCGCGAGCTCCTCCACGAGCTCGCCCGGACCGTGCTGGACGCCGCGCCCGCCTGGGTCGAGGCGGCCTCGGCCGCCAAGGGCATCCCCGCCGACCACAAGCTCCAGGGCGAGGAGTGGGGCACCGGGATCTTCCCGATCGTGCGCAACCTGACCCTCCTCGCGGAGACGCTCGACGCCATCGCGGAGACCGGGCGGCCCCAGCCGCCGAAGGTCCGCACCGAGGGCGCCCGCACCGTCGTGGACGTCTGCCCTGCCGACGCGCTGGACCGGCTGCTCCACGCCGGGGTCAGCGCCGAGGTCTGGCTGACACCGGGGGTCACTCAGGACCAGGCGCTGGAGCGCATGGGCCTCTCCTACCGACCGGACCACGAGCGCACCCCGGGGGTCGCGCTGGTGCTCGGGGCGGGCAACCTGTCCTCGATCGGGGCGATGGACGCGCTCTCGCAGCTGTTCGTCGAGGACCGCGTCGTGCTGCTGAAGCTCAACCCGGTCAACGCCTACCTCGCGCCGCACCTGGGGGTGGCACTCGCGCCGCTCGTGGAGCGTGGCTGGCTGCGGATCGTGCCGGGTGGCAGCGAGGTCGGTCGCTACCTCACCGACCACGACGGCTTCGATGCGATCCACATCACGGGCGCGGCTGCCACCCACGACGCGATCGTGTTCGGCACCGGACCCGAGGGGGAGGAGCGCAAGCGGCGCGCTGAGCCCCGCATCGACACCCCGATCACCTCCGAGCTCGGCAACGTCAGCCCCTACATCATCGTCCCCGGACCGTGGAGCGATCGCGACCTCGCCTACCACGGTGACGCGATCGCCTCCAGCATGGTCGTCAACGCCGGCTTCAACTGCGTGACCCCGCGTGTCATCGTCCAGCACCGCAGCTGGGCCAAACGGCAAGCCCTCCTGGACGCCGTCCGCGACTCCCTGCGCCGTGCGACCCCGCGCGTGCCGTACTACCCCGGGGCGCTCGAGCGGCACGCGGCCTTCGTCGCCGCCCACCCCCAAGCGGAGCGTCTCGGGCCGGACGGTGAGGGCGAGCTGCCCTTCACGCTGATCCCCGATGTGGACCCGCGCGCTGACGACGACATCGCCTTCAGCACCGAGGCCTTCTGCGGCCTGATGACCGAGGTCGCGCTGGATGTGGACCGGTCGGTCCCCGACTACCTCGCTGAGGCGGTCCGGTTCGCCAACGACCAGCTCATGGGCAACCTCTCCGCGACGATCATCGTGCACCCCCGCTCGCTCGCCGACCCCGAGGTGGCGCTCGCCGTGGACCGGGCGGTCGAGGAGCTGCGTTGCGGCACCGTCGGCGTCAACCTCTGGGCCGGGCTGTCGTACGTGCTGGTCGCACCCCCCTGGGGGGCCTACCCCGGCAACCCGCTGGAGGACATCCAGTCCGGGCGTGGCGTGGTGCACAACACCTTCCTGCTCGCCGACGTGGAGAAGACCGTCCTGCGCGGTCCGTTCCGTGCGCCGATCACGCCGGGCTGGTTCCACACCCTCGGCCGGCCCCGCGAGGTCTTCCAGCTCGCGACCGAGCTCGCGGCCGGCTGGGACGCCCGGACCGCCGCCCGACTCGTCTACCACTTCCTGCGCGGCTGAGGGTCGGCCGGCGCCCGCCGGTCAGTCCACCAGCTCGACCCCGGCTGCCTCGAGGACGGTGAGCAGCTCGGGGGTGCCCTCGCACGAGATCGCCCGAGGCGTCGTCTCGCGCCGGGCCGTGACCCGGACCTGTACCTGCCGGCCGGCCGCGGTGAGCCCGACCTGGACCGCAGGCCCGTCCGGGTGGGGTGCGGTCGTGGGTAGGTCGGTCACCTCGACCTCGTCGAGCCCGTCGAGGTCGAGCGCCGAGCGCACGGCGACCTCGGCGACCTGTGCCACCTTCGGCAGCCGGGAGCGGCCGCGTAGGTGGTCGGTGACGACCGCGCTGGCGCGCTGTGCCTCCACCACCCGCATGGCAGCAGCGACGTCGAGGTTGCCGTACAGCAGCCCATGGGGGAGCACGAGCATGGTCCCGGCGAAGCGGTGGCCGCCGAGGTGGCTGGTCTCCCAGGTGCCCTCAGGGTCGATGGCAGCGAGCGTGTCGGCGATCGGTCGACCGAGCGTGGCACAGCACCGGTCCCGCTTCGCGTGGGTGCACACGAGCCACCGCGGCTCCGCCACCGGGGCCCCTCGACCGGGTGGCGTCGGCTCGGCGCACACCGCCGGGTCGAGACGCTCGAGCTCGGGTGTGGACAGCACGCACCGCTCGAGCCACGGCCTCGGGCCGCTGTGGGCGAGCAGCACCGTGACGAGGTCCCGTTCCTCGGCCGGGTGGGGGCCGGGACGGCGTGCGAGCAGGACCTTCACCCCCGCCGCCTTCGCCTCGCGGGTCAGCCGCTCGGCCAGATCGGGCGCGAGCCGGGAGGCCACGGCCTCCCGACCCCAGCTGCCGGGCTGCTCGATGACGAGGTAGCCGATGGCCTGGCTCGCGGTGCCGGCTGGCGGCTCGTGCGCAGCGCGCGCCAGGCTGCTGCAGGTCGGGGTGGACACGGCGTGCTCCGCAAGCGTCGGACGGCTCGGGGTCACAGGGTGCCCGAGACGGACCCGCGGCGAGGACGCCGGATGGCGGCCGGCCGGACCCGCCCGCCGTCCGGTTGACCCCGGCGCCGCCGTCCCGGTACCTTCCCCCTCCGGTGCAGCGGCCGCGCGGTCCGCCGTGCGCCCGAACGTCCACGCCGACGCCCTCCGTTCCGCTTCCCGGCCCCCCACAACGCGCGTGGGCCACGGGGAACGGGTCACCAGGTCGGCGCCACCGTCACGACAGGAGCCAGCCGTGTACGCGGTCATCGCAACGGGTGGGAAGCAGTACCGGGTCCAGCCCGGGCAGCAGCTCACCGTGGAGAAGCTCGCCGGCGAGGTCGGCGACACCGTCGCCCTCAGGCCGGTCATGGTCGTCGACGACGAGGGGGCCGTCACCACCGGCAGCTCGCTCGGCGACCGGGAGGTCTCCGCGACCATCACCGGTCACGACCGTGGGCCCAAGGTCCGCGTCTTCACCTACAAGAACAAGTCGCGGCAGCGCAAGCGTCGCGGCCACCGCCAGCACCACACCATCATCCGGATCGAGGAGATCTGACATGTCGACCAAGAAGGGCGGCGGCTCCTCCAACAACGGCCGCGACTCCAACGCGAAGCGACTCGGTGTCAAGCGCTACGGCGGCGAGGCCGTGACCGCAGGCAGCATCCTGGTCCGTCAGCGCGGCACGCGGATCCACCCCGGCGACAACGTCGGTCGCGGTGGTGACGACACCCTCTTCGCGCTCGTCGACGGCTCGGTCCGCTACCACAAGACCCGCAGCCGGACCACGGCGAACGTGGACCCGGTCGAGGCCTGATCCCGGCGCCGCGACCGAGAGCACCTGCGAGGGCGGCCCCGGCCGCCCTCGTCTCGTGCCGGCCCCATCCGATGAGCCCGTCCGGCCCGGTCCGCCCCCCGTCCGGCACCCCATCCCAACCGAGGCCCGCATGGAGTCCGCCAGCTTCATCGACGAGTGCACGATCCACGTGCGTGGCGGTGACGGTGGGGACGGCTCGGTGTCCTTCCGTCGCGAGGCCCACGTCCCGCGGGGCGGTCCGGACGGCGGCGACGGCGGTGCCGGCGGGGATGTGGTGCTCCGGGCGGACCGCAACGTCACCTCCCTGCTGGATCTCCGCCGCGCGCCGCACCGCCGCGGCGGGGACGGCGGCCACGGTGCCGGCAACAACCGCACGGGTGAGCGCGGTGAGGACACCATCATCGCCGTACCGATCGGCACGGTGGTCCGCACGCGGGACACCGGCCAGGTCGTCGCTGATCTCGTCCGGGACGGCCAGCGCGCCATCGTCGCCGAGGGTGGCCGCGGTGGCCGAGGCAACGCCGCCTTCGCGAACCGGCACCGTCGCCTGCCACGCTTCCGCGAGCGCGGCGAGCGGGTCGAGGAGCACAGCCTCAGGCTCGAGCTCAAGCTGCTCGCGGACGTCGGCCTGGTCGGCTTCCCCTCGGTCGGGAAGTCCTCCCTGGTCGCGCGGCTGTCCGCCGCCCGGCCGCGCATCGAGGCGTGGCCCTTCACGACGCTCACCCCACACCTCGGGGTCATGCGCGGCGGGGACACCGCCGATGGCACCCCGATCGACGTGGTCCTGGCCGATGTTCCCGGCCTGATCGAGGGCGCGGCCGAGGGACGAGGGCTGGGCCTCCGGTTCCTGCGGCACATCGAGCGCTGCCTGGTCCTGCTGCACGTCCTCGACGCCGCCCCGCCCGAGCCGGACCGCGACCCGGTCGCCGATCTCGCGACGCTGCGCCGCGAGCTCGAGCGCCACGACCCGGCCCTGCTGACCCGGCCTCAGCTGGTCGTGCTGAACAAGGTGGACCTCCCCGATGGCCAGGCGATGGCGGAGCTGGTCGCGGACCGGCTCCGGGCCGACGGCGAGGAGGTGCTCGAGGTCTCGGCCGTCACGGGTGCGGGGCTGGACGCGCTGCGCTTCCGGCTCGGGGCGCTGGTCGCCGACGAGCGCGCCCGGGTGGGTATCCGCACCGAGGAGCCGGCCGACGAGGAGGTCCTCCTCCGGCTCGTGCCGACCGGCCCGGACTTCACCGTCCAGCGCGGCGAGGACGGCGCCTTCCACGTCCTCGGCCGACGCGTCGAGCGCTGGGTCCAGATGCTCCCGCTCGAGGACATCGGGGCGGTGCGCTACCTCCAGGGCCGTCTCCGCCGCGCGGGTGTCGACCGGGCGCTGACCGAGGCGGGGGCTCGCACTGGGGACGAGGTCGTCATCGGCCAAGCGGTGTTCACCTTCGAGCCGGAGCTCGAGGACCTCCCCGAGGAGGAGCGCGCGGCCCTGCTCGCCGGCGAGGAGGACGCCGAGGTGGTGGAGGCTGAGGTGCCGGACGCCGAGGTGCCGGACGCCGACCGCGAGCTTCCGTCGTGACCGTCCGGTTCGCGCGCCCCAGCCTGACCGTCGTCAAGGTCGGCTCGTCCAGCCTGCGTGGCGCTGATGGCCGGCTCGACCCCGATCAGGTCGCGAACCTGGCCGGCCAGGTCATCGCCGCCCGGGCTGCCGGCACCCGGGCCTTGCTGGTCTCCTCCGGCGCCGTGGCCGCCGGGATGGGGCTGCTCGGGCTGGATCGCCGCCCGGTGGACCTGCCCACGCTCCAGGCGGCCGCAGCGGTCGGCCAGGGTGAGCTGATCCAGGCCTACCAGCGGGTGCTCACCCGGCAGGGCCTGACCGGTGCACAGATCCTGCTCAGCCAGGACGACTTCGTGCACCGCGGCCGCTACCTCAACGCCCGGACCACCATCCAGCGCCTCCTCGACCTCGGCGCCGTGCCGATCGTCAACGAGAACGACGCGGTCGCCACCGACGAGCTCTCCTACGGTGACAACGACCACCTCGCCGCCCTGGTCGCCTCGATGCTGGACGCCGAGGTGCTCGTGCTGCTGTCCGATGTCGCCGGGCTGTACGACCGGGATCCGCGCCAGCCGGGCGCCGCCCTGATCACGCGCGTGGACGATCCTGCGGATGTGGACCTGACCGCGATCGGCGGGGTCGGCTCCTACGTCGGCTCCGGCGGGATGCGGACCAAGGTCGGCTCGGCCCGGGTCGCGACCGCCTCCGCCACCCACGCGGTCATCGCTGACGCGCGTGCCCCCGGGGTCCTCACCCGTGTGCTGGAGGGGGAGGAGATCGGTACGTGGTTCGTGGCGGCCCCCCACCGCGTCGAGGCCCGCCGCCTGTGGATCGGCTACGCCCTGCGGGTCCACGGTCGCATCCACATCGACGCCGGCGCCGTGGAGGCGCTGCGCTCGCGCGGGGTCTCGCTGCTCGGGGTGGGGGTGACCCGCGCCGACGGGCGGTTCGGGGCCGGCGACGCGGTCGAGGTCGTGGGACCCGATGGCACGGTGGTGGCGCGCGGGCTCAGCAGCTACGACGTCGCCGACGTGGCGCTGCTCGCCGGACGCACGACGGCGCAGGCGGCCGCCGACCTGGGGGCCGGCTACGCCCGCGAGGTGATCCACCGCGACGACCTGGTCCTGCTCGGCTGACGAGCTCGCGGTGACCTCACGACGTCCGGTCGGCATCCCCGTCGGCGTCGTCGTCCGCCACCCC
>JBKHDS010000151.1:0-6249 GCA_046541215.1 Nitriliruptoraceae bacterium | reverse complement strand
TCGCCGGCATCTCCTCGGGTGCCGCCCTCGCCGCGGCCAGCGAGGTCGCCACCCACCGGGGGACGAGCCGGGTGGTCGTCTCAGGTGCGTCGTCGGCGACCGCCGCGGGACGCTCCTGGCGGGTGGCGTCGATCTCGGCGAGCACCCGTGCCTTCAGGTCGCTCGGGACCGCGGCGACGGCGGCGCTGCCGAGGCGCGCGGCGGTCTCCTGCAGCTCACGGACCTCCTGGGCGCAGGGCAGGCACACCTCGAGGTGGGCCTCGAACACCGCCCGCTCGGCGTCGTCGAGGGCGTCGACGGCGTAGGCGCCGGTGAGGGTGTGCAGGTCGGCGCGCTCGGCCATCACGCCACCCCCATCGCGTCACGTAGCCGGATCAGCCCGTCACGCATGCGGGTCTTGATCGTCCCGAGCGGGGTGTCGAGCAGCTCAGCGACCTCGCGGTAGGTGTAGCCCTGGTAGTAGGCGAGCTCCACCGCCTGGCGCTGCAGGTCGGTCAGCGTGGCCAGCGCGGTGCGGACGCGGTCGTGCTCGAGGGAGGTCTCCACCTGCTCGGCGACGTCGTCGAAGGGCCGGGTGTGCTCGCGCCCGGCGACCCGGGCCGTGCGATCCCGGGAGGACTGCTCGGAGCGGACCCGGTCGATGGCCCGTCGGTGGGCCATCGTCAGGATCCACGCCCGGGCGGTCCCCCGGTCCGGGTCGAAGCGCACCGCGGTGCGCCACAGCTCCACCAGCACCTCCTGGGTGACCTCCTCGGACTGGGCCGGGTCGCGTACGACCCGTCTCACGACCCCGTGCACGAGCGGCGCGATGCGGTCGTACAGTGCCGCGAAGGCGGCCTGGTCGCCCCGAGCGACGGCCGCGAGCAGCGCCTCCTCATCCTGCACGCGCGGCGCGGTGGACGCGGCGGTGTCGGCGACCGCCTGCAACCAGCGTCCCTCGGTGCTCACCGGATGTGGCTCCACGTCGTTGACGGCTCGCGGTCGCCACACGGCAGCCGCTCACCGGGAGTTCGGTGGCCGAGGTCGCGCGGTTGTCTTCCTCGCTCACAGATCGGCGTAGGAGTGCAGCCCGACGACGACGTAGTTCGCGATGAGGTAGGTGCCCATGAGCACGATGAACGCGGCGATGCCGATCCACGCGGCCCCACGGCCCTTCACCCCGCGGGTCGCGCGGGCGTGCAGGTAGCCGGCGTAGGCGATCCAGGTCAGGAACGCCCCGGTCTCCTTGGGGTCCCAGCCCCAGAACCGGCCCCAGGAGACCTCGGCCCACATCGCGCCGGCGACGGTTCCCACCGTCCACAGCACGAAGGCGAAGGCCGTCAACCGGTGCGCGAGGCCGTCCATGGTCGCCGTGGAGGGCAGGTAGGGCACGAACCACCGCGCCACCAGCGCCGCAGCGACCAGGGTCAGGTTCACGCTCAGGAAGCGGGTGAGCCCCGCAGCGAGCGTGTCGGCCGTCGTCAGCCAGACCCAGGAGACGAGCGAGGTCGCCAGGAAGGTGCCGACCGCGAGCTTGACCGGCGGGATGCCCGCCCTCAAGGCCCGGTGGTAGGCGAGCAGCTCCTGCCGCTCGCGCTCCTCGTCGTCGCCGTCCACACCGGCCACGTCGGTGTGGCCGGCGGCCACGTCCTCGATGTAGGCAGCACCGACGGTGGAGCCACGACCCGGTCCGGACCGCTCGGACGCCACGGCCGCCTCGGCGGTGTCACGCAGCAGGTAGAGGCCGTTGAACACGAAGGCGGCCGCGAAGATCCCCATCGCCCCGACCAGCAGCGAGACGTGGAAGGGTCGCCACCAGGTGTCCAGGATCGGCATCAACGGCCCGGGCTCGGCGTACATGAGCATCGCCATGCCGAGCACGAGCGAGCCGGTCAGCAGCACGAACCCGTTCAGCTCGGGACGGTTGCGCACGAACTGCAGGTAGACGAGGCCGGTGACGACGCCGACCAGCGCCATGAGCGAGGTCACCTCGAACATGTTCCCGAGCGGGAGCCGGTCCTGGGCGAGCCCCCGCGCGATCTCGTGCCCGACGTGGGTGGTGATGCCGGCCACGGCCAGCACCGCACCGAGCCGTCGCGCGAGGTAGCCACGCTCCCGCTCGTCCTGCCGGCCGACCGTGGTGGTCAGCGCGTACAGGTACGCGACCGCCGCGCCGAGGTAGAGCATCAGCGTCGTCGGGAAGTACAGCAGGCGGGACAGCTCGGCGAGCTGGTCGGTGCTCATCAGGCTCCACCTCGTGCGCTCGGGGTGCGATCCGGGTCGTCGACCCGGTCGGTCGGTGCGTTGCCGGGGTCGGGCGGTGCGGGGACGCTGCGGTCGGGCGCGCCGGGCTCCAGGGCGTCGACGAGGGCCTCGGCGAGCTCGGCGAGCTCCTCCTCGAACACCTCGGGACGCTGGAAGGCCCGGCCGGCGACCGTGACGAGGGTACGGCGCTGGGTCGGCTCCTCCACCGCCACGACCCACACCCGGCGGCGGTAGGCGTACAGGCTGGCGATGAGGCCGCCGATGAGCAGCACCGCCGCCAGCAGCAGGAAGGGCACCTGCGGACGGGAGCTCACCTGCAGCCCGACCCAGTGCCGCAGCTCGGGGAAGGAGATCGTGGCCCCTTCGAGCTCGATGGTCTGCCCGAGCCGAAGCGCCGCGAACCCTTGCGAGGAGAGCTCGCTGGTGTCGAGCTCGTTGATGGTCTGCTGCGTCGCGCCGAGCCGGAGATCCCCTCGGTACTGCTCGAGCACCAGCAGCGGCGCCTCGGCCCAGGGTGCTCCGGTCGGCACCGGGCGACCGTCCTCGTCGTCGGGGGCGAAGGGGTACAGGAACAGGTCCAGGCCCAGGTCCGGCTCGGCTGCCGGTGCCTTGACCGCGCCCCGGTAGAAGCCACCATCGGCCAGCGTCGGGGTCAGGAACGCATCGTGGACGACCTCCCCGTCCACCTCGACGACCACCCGCGGCGCGTAGCCCCAGTCCAGCTGGGTGACGCGGGTCCCGTCGATGTTGAGGGGTTGGTTGCTGTCGATGACCGCGGCGAAGGGCTCGCCGCCATCCGGCGGGGTGATGGTGACGTCGGAGCGGAACACCGTCGGCTGCCCCGCCCCCGGCGCGAGTGGGTCACGGATCCAGTCGACGTGGAACTCGTCGAGCTCCAGCCGCCAGCCGGCGTGCTCCTCCTCGCCGAACCACCGGCCGGGGCTGTAGGTCCAGTACGACACGGCGGTGTCGCGGAAGCCCGCCTCCCCCTCGATGACCCCACGCTGCCCCTCGAAGGTCGCGAGCTGGCCGAAGACGATGGCGGCGAGCAGGACGTAGAAGCTGAGGTGGAACAGCAGGCTGCCGCCCTCGCGGGTCCACAGACCCTTCTCCGCAGCGACCTGCGCGGGCCGTGGGTCGTCGGCGGACCCGTGGTGCTGGCGGACCCGCCAGCGCTGCCCGGCCAGCAGCCGGGCCGCGGTGTCGTGCACCTCGGCGCCGCTGGCCGTGGTGGTCAGCACCTGCCGCTCGTCGTTCGCGCCGAGGTGCCGGGCGATCGGCGGTTGCGAGCGGCGCACCAGCCGCACCCAGGCGCGGATGCGGGGGATGAGGCAGCCGGTCAGGCTCAGGTACAGGGCGAGCAGGACGGCGAGGAAGATCGCCGAGCCGTAGACGTCGAAGGCCCCGACCGCGTCCAGCACGCTGCTGACCGCGCTACCTGGGCCCGCCTCACCGTCACGCCACGAGGCGACGGTAGAGGGGACGTTCGGCTCCTGGGGGACGGCGGTCGCCACGATCGACAGCACCGCCAGGGCCCCGAGCAGGTAGAGCGCGGTCCGCATCCGCGCGAGCCACCGCCAGCCCATCAGCATCGAGGCCCAGAGGAACCCCAGGGGCCCGGTGGCAGGGGCCCGTCCCCGCCGCACGGGCGGGTTCATCTCGGGCGGGGGGAGGGACTCGGTCACGGTGAAAGGCTCGCTGCTCGGCGGGGCTCGCTCGCGGTCGGGGACGGAGGCGGGCACCGCGTCGGTGCCCCGGGTTCGGTGCCGCTAGATGGGGGGTTCGAACCCCTGGATCAGGGGGCGGAGCAGGAACATGAGCTGGTCCCACAGCCCGGTCGCGATCGACAGCCCGACCACGACGAGCAGCAGACCACCGACCACCTGCAGCGTCCGCGCGTTGCGCTTGAGGACGTCCAGCGTGCCGGACAGGTGGCGGAAGAGCAGCCCGAAGCCGATGAAGGGCAGACCGAGCCCGAGGGCGTAGATGAACCCGAGGATCGCGCCGCGCCAGGACACCCCGGAGCTGACGTTGAGCGAGAGGGTCAGGATGGCTCCGGCGGCCGGCCCGATGCAGGGCGTCCACCCGACCCCGAACACGAACCCGAGCACCGGCGCGGTCGCCAGCCCCCGGGTCGGCGCCAGGTGGGTGATCCGTACCTCACGCTGGAGCCGCCCGACGGCCATCAGCGCCCCGAGCACGGCGACGGTCCCCCCCATGAGCACCTGCGCGGTGGTGGAGCGCGCGAGCGCGTTCACCGTGCCGACGGCGAACCCGAGCATGGTGAAGGGGATCGCGAAGCCGATGACGAACAGCAGCGAGCCGAGCAGGACGCGGCCGCGGACCCGTGCGTCCTGGCTGGTCAGGTCCTGACCCGACAGCCCCGTCATGTACGACAGGTAGCCGGGGACCAGCGGGAGGACGCAGGGCGAGGCGAAGGAGACCAGCCCGGCGACCAGCGCGATGGCCGCCGCGATCAGCAGGTTCGCGTCGAGGACGAGGGTCTGGACGGTCTCGGCCACGGCTCAGCCCTCGTCGGCGAGCGCGCCGGCGAGCGAGGTCGCTTCCCGGGTGCCGATGACCCCGAACACCCGCACGGCGACGCGCCCGTCGCGGTCGAGGAACAGCGTCGAGGGGATGTTGCGCGGCCCGACACCCGCGAAGCGGGAGGCGTAGTCGTTGGCCGGGTCGAACAGGGACGGGTAGGGGATGTCGAACTCCCCGATGTGCGCCAGGGCGTTGGGCTCGCTGTCCTCGATGTTGACCCCGAGGAAGGCGACCTCCTCCTCGGGGAGCAGCTCGAAGGCCTCGTTGAGGTCCGGCTGCTCGATGCGGCACGGCCCGCACCAGGAGGCCCAGAAGTTCACGATGACGACCCGTCCCGCGAGCTCGTCGAGCCCGAGGAGCCGGTCCTCACCGAGCACCGGCAGCGCGTCGGTCGGAGCGGGCACCCGCTCCTCGACGGGGATCGGGCACAGGCCGGGCCGTACGCCGGGGATCGGGTCGCAGTCGGCCGCGGTCGCGTCCGCGCTGCAGGCCGCGAGCAGCGCGGCAGCGCCGAACAGGACCGCGTGAGCGAGACGCATCCACAGGCTCCGGGACGTCGGGAAGGGAAGGGTGCCCTGGGCCCGCGCGGGACGCGAACCCGGACGCGCGGGTGCGCGCCGGGTGCAGCCGGACCGGGGCTCCTACTGCGCGATCGGGACCGCGATGCGCTCCGGCTCGGACACCTGATCGGTCTCGAGCCGCTTGTCGCGCTGCTCGAGCCGATCCAGCCACAGGAGGCTGAGCACGAACAGCACGAAGGCGACGGTCGTCCAGATCGCTGCCGGCACCCACTCCGCACCGGGGTCGTAGAAGGCGAACCAGTCGGTCGGCTCCCCGACCGGGATCGGGGGGAAGGGCACCCCGTCGGCGTCGGTGAAGGTCGCCGCGGCCTGGAAGCGCTGCGTGGCGAGCAGCACCCCGGTCTCGGGGTGCTCGAGGACCCGCGTATCACCGACCCGCTGGACGGTGAAGAAGGGCTGGGCCCGGCCGACCGCGTCGTCGGGACGCTCGGCCGCGGCGTCCTCCTCGAGCTGCTCGCGGCGGGTCACCCCGATCTGCGCGACGCCGTTGTCGTCGACGGGCAGGAACTGCGCCTGCATCACGTCCACGGCCTGGCTGACGGTCCCGGACAACTGCCCGAAGTCGGGGCGCTCACCGAGCGCCTCCTCGTCGAGGTCCCCGTAGCCGAGGAAGGTCGCCACGTCGACGTAGTCGTCCACCTCGGTCCCGCCCTCGAAGAACCCCGCGCGCGGCGAGCCGGCCTCGAAGCCGAACCACTCGGGGCTGTAGTGGTCCGAGGCCTGCCCCGGGAGGTGGTTGATGCCGGTGTTGGCCGGGATACCGGGACCACCGAACCACCAGAAGACGCCGAGCAGGAAGGCGAGCCCGAAGAACGCCGTGCCGTAGATCGCCCCGGCCTTGCGCGCGCCGTAGTTCGACCACAGCAGTGCGTAGACC
>JBKHDS010000150.1:0-6272 GCA_046541215.1 Nitriliruptoraceae bacterium | reverse complement strand
CGGCGAGCTGCTCGGCGATGGCCTCCAGCGAGCGCGAGACAGCCAGCAGCGAGCGCTTCGTGGCCTGGGTCCGTCCATCGGCGGCACGTCGCCCGGTCCCCCTGGCGATGAGCGTCTCGATGTCCACGTGCGTCTCCTCCTCGCGGCACGTCACGTCGGTCGATCGATGCGGTCCTCGTGCGTGTTCACGGTTCGTAGCTCGGGTCCTCGCCGGCTCTCGTCGGCTCCTGCGGCGGTGGCGCGAGCACCTGGACGGCCGGTCGCATGGTCGGTGAGCACCGGAAGGTGGGCGTGGACGACGGGCGGTCCTCCGTCCGCCGCTAGCCTCCGGCCGCATGCTGCTCGGCGCGCACGTCCCGATCGCCGACCCGCCGGCCGCAGCGGCCGAGCGGGCGGCCGAGGTCGTGCAGGTCTTCCTGTCCTCGCCCCGCCGGTGGGCCCCACCGAAGCCGCGGGCGGACCTTCTGACCGTACCGGCGTCCGGGCTGCCCCGCTTCGTGCACGGTCCGTACCTGCTGAACCTGGCTTCGCCCGATGAGCAGGTCCGGACGCGGTCGCTCACCCTGCTGCAGGCGACCTGCACCGCGGCCGAGGCGATCGGCGCGCTCGGCGTCGTCGTGCACGGTGGCCAGCTCGGTGCTGGGGAGGACCCCGCGCTCGGCCCGGCCCGGTGGCGACAGGCCCTCGTGCAGCTCGAGACGACGGTGCCGGTGCTGATCGAGGACACCGCGGGCGGCCCGCACGCGGTCGCGAGCACCATCGAGCGGATCGCCCGCCTGTGGGCAGGCCTGCACGATGTTCCGGTGCCGCTCGGGTTCTGCCTGGACACCTGCCACCTCCATGCCGCCGGTGAACCCCTCGTGGCCGGCACCGAGCGGCTGCTGGCGGAGCTGGGCCGGATCGACCTGGTCCACGTCAACGACTCCAAGGACCCGCTGGGGTCGGGCCGGGACCGGCACGAGAACCTCGGGGCCGGACTGGTCGACCCGTCGGCGCTCCTCGCCGCGCTCGAGCTCGCGGACGCTCCCGCGGTCGTGGAGACCCCCGGCGGCGCCGAGCAGCAGGCCGCCGACCTCGCCTGGCTGCGCGCGCGACTCCCCGGAGCGGACCCGAAGCGGCGCCGACGCGGACCCATCGCACCCGGTTCCCTCCTGGAGAAGGACCGCGGCTGAACCTCAGCCCGCGCCGTTCGCGGGACCCTCCGGCGCCCGGGCCACGGCGGGCAGTTCGAACCAGAACTCGGTGCGTCCCGGCTGCGAGTCGTACCCGATCCGGCCACCCATGCGCTCCACGAGGTCCCGGCTGATGGCCAGCCCGAGCCCGGTCCCGCCGTCGCTGCGGTCGTCGCTCGGATCGGCCTGTGCGAAGGGCTGGAAGATGCGGTCCGCGAAGGCTGCAGGCACCCCGGGTCCGGAGTCCACCACCCTCACCCGGTGGTGCGTGGTGTCGCTGGTGAGTTCGATCCGCACCTGGGTTCCGGGCGGCGCGTAGCGCAGGGCATTGGTGACGAGGTTGGTCACGATCTGCTGCACGCGCACCTCGTCGACCCACACGGGCAACGGCTCCGGGGGCGCCGCGACCACCAGCGCACGGTCGGCGCGGACCGCGAGGTGCTGGAGCTCGGCCACCACCTGCTCCACGAGCTCGCCCAGGTCGTGGATGGCGAGGTCCAGACGGACGCGGCCTGCCAGGACGCGCTGGGTGTCCAGCAGGTCCTCGACGAGATGCTGCAGGCGCGCGGCGCTGCGACCCGCAACCGCGATCAGCAGCTCCGCGGGCTGCGGAAGTGGGCCAGCGACGCCCCGCTCAAGGGTCGCGATCGCTCCCGCGACGGCCGCGAGCGGGTTCCGGAGCTCGTGGCTGACGGTGGCGAGGAACGCGTCACGCGCCTGCTCAGCACGGACCAGTTCGGTGATGTCGCTCAGAGCGACCAGCAGCGTCGGCTCGTGGCTGCCGTCCACGAGCTCGTCGTCCGGCTCGTGGGCCGCACCGTCGCGACCGCTCGGATCGAGCGGCCGGAGGGCTGCCTGGACGATGCGGTCGGCACTGATCGTGAGCCGGGCACGGCTCGTCGCGGTCCCCGAGACCTCGAGGAAGCGGTGCCACCGCGGCGTCTCCGCGCCGTCCGGGAGCAGGTCGACCAGGCGGTGGCCGGTCACCTCGGTGCCAGCGGGGACCCGGAGGAGCTCCCGCGCCCGGAGGTTCGCGAACAGCACGCGGCCGGCACGGTCGAGCTCGAGCAGGCCGTTGTCGGTCAGGTGGGCCAGCTGCTCGATGCGTGCCAGGCGCAGTTGCTCCCTGTGGCTGACGGTGAGATCCTGGACCGTGCCGAGGATCATCTCGGCGCGGCCATCCTCGACCATGGCCTCACCGGTACAGCGCACCCACCGCAGCGGTCCGCGCGGCGGCTGGAACCCCAGCTCGAGGTCGAAGGGCTCTCCGTCCTCCAGCAGCCGCTGGACCGCAGCGGCCAGCACCTGCTGCCGGGGTGGCTGGTAGCAGGCCAGGCTCGCGTCGATCTCCAGGGGTGGTTCGTGCGGCCGGAGCCCGTACAGCCGCCGAAGCTGCAGCGACCAGCGGGTCTGTCCGTCCGGCAGGTCGATCTCCCAGGTCCCGACCGCGCCCATCCTGGCGAGGCGATCCTCGATCTCCACCCGCCGCCGCTCGGCGGACACGTCCCGGAGCACGACGACCACGAGCGCCTGGTCCGGATCACCCCGCGCGCGGCCTTCGATCCACCGCTCCCAGCCGTTGGGGAGCAGCACCCGGAAGCTGAGGGCGTCGAAGGAGCCGCCCTCGAGCAGCTCCCGCAACCCGGCCCCGACCGCGGGCAGATCCTCGGGGTGCACGATCTCACGCCATGGGCGGCTCTCGATCGCCTCCCGCAGGGCCGCGATCTCTGGTCGCTGGCTGCCCTCCAGCGCGACGAGCTTGCCCTGTGCGTCGAGCACGACGATCAGCTCCGCGCTGAGCTGGGCGATCGCGGGCGGCGTCGTCCACCTCCAGCGCTCCGTTGCCGTCATCCCCCTGCCTCCCCGGACCGCGCCACCTGGCGGTCACGCGCCCACCGAGAGTAGGGGTGGGGTGCGACGCAACCAAGAGCCATCGTGCCGGGGTGGGCGCCTCAGGCGTTCGCGACCGAGGAGGTGCGACCGCTCGGAGCTGCGGGAGCGGCCGCAGGCTCGGCTGCGGCGACACGCTCGCTCGGGAAGGCGGTCACCTCGCCCTTGAGCTCCTTGACGACCGGGTCGAGGGCGAGCGCGAAGACGCCCTGCCCCCGACGCAGCAGGTCGAGCAGGCGGGCGTCGTCGTCCAGGGCGTAGACGGTGTTGCCGTCGGAGATCAGCGTCGTCTCCGCGAGCGAGGAGCCGGCGCGACGCAGCTCCTCGACCGCGAAGCGGACCTTCTGTAGCGACACCCCCGTGTCCAGCAGGCGCTTGACGACCTTGAGCCGCACGATGTCGTCGAAGGAGTACAGCCGCTGGGTGCCCGACCCCTCCGCCCTACGCAAGGAGGGCTCGACGAGTCCGGTCCGCGCCCAGTAGTCGAGCTGCCGGTAGGTGATCCCGACGATCTTGCACACCGTCGGACCGCGGAAGCCCTCCTCCTCGTCGCCGACGTCCAGACGGAGCTGGTCCGCATCGTGCGCCACGGTGACCTCCTCACCCCTCGCTCGAACCCCGGCCCTGCTGGTGGAGCGGGGAAGATCGCTGGCCTCCACCAACCGCGGCGCTCACCCGAGGTGGAGCGCTGGACCGCGGGGAGCGCCACCACGAAGCACAGCGGTGGAACTCCCACCGGGACGCTACGCCCCGGCGTGCCGCAGCGTCAACGCTGGATCGAGACTCCCGCGACCCTCGACCTCGAGTGCACCTCGAAGGATTCACCGGCCGGATCGATCCCGAAGGAGGCCTGGATGGACCGAGAACGCACGGGACGACACGTGAGCAAGCACCCCCCTCACGCTCCGTGAGCGGTCCCGCCCGGCAACGTTCGGTCCACCGAACGCGCAACCACCGCGCACATCACGGGCGTCGCGAGTCAGGCCCACGCCCGTGTCGGAGCAGGCAGAGAGACGGCGCCCGGCGCCCAGGCGGAGCGGGGTCCGCGGCGCGGCGCGGGGTCCGCGGCGCGGCGCGGTCACTGCTCCTTGAAGTCCTCGGGGGTGACCTCGTCGAGGAAGGCCCGGAACTGGCGGACCTCCTCCTCGTCGTCACCGGTGGAGGTGGACGCCCCGCCCTCGTCGTCCGCGATCTCCAGGCTTGCCTCGTCCAGGACGGCGGACGCGGCCAGCACGGGGACCTCCCCGAGCCGCGAAGCGAGCGCGATGGCGTCGGAGGGTCGCGCGGACACGGTGATCGCCTGCCCAGCACGCAGCAGCTGGAGCTCGGCGTAGAAGGTGCCGTCCCTGAGCTCGGTGATGTGGACGGCGACGAGCTCGACGTCGATCGCGCGCAGCACGTCGACGAAGAGGTCGTGGGTGAGCGGCCGTGGCGTCTCGACGCCCTGCAACGCGAAGGCGATCGCGGTCGCCTCGACCGCGCCGATCCAGATGGGCAGGAAGCGGCTCCCGTCGCGCTCCTTGAGCAGGACGATCGGTTGGTTGGCCGGGAGCTCGACCCGGACCCCGACCAGCTCCATCTCGATCACGGTGCCTCCCTGCGCGTCGACGCTACCGCGGCGGCCCTGCCCCGAGGCTAGCCCCCGTCGCGCTCCGCGGCAGCCCGGGCCCGCAACGCGGCATAGGCCCCGTCCACCACGGCCCGCCCGAGAGCGGTCGTGGTGTCGGCCACCTCGGCCGGGGCACCGGAGCGGTCGAGGGTCGCGGTGACCTCGGCGACCTCCTGGTCGGCCACCCGGAGCGGAACGTCCAGATCCGACGACGGGGGTCGGGGGGTGATCGGGAGCTCCAGCCGGGCCTCGTCGCCCGCGGGCACGACCAGCTCGACCTCGTCGACCACCACGTCGAGCCCACCCCCGGCGAGGGTGAAGCGGACGCGGGTCGACAGGGTCCGGGGCTCGTAGGCGTCCAGCCCCAGGTCGAGCAGGCGGCTGGCGATCTCGAAGCGCGCCGGGTCGGCACCCGCGCCGAGCACGACGGCGACGACCTCCCGGCCATCGCGTTCGGCGCTGCCCACGAGGGAGTAGCCGGCCGCATCGGTGAAGCCGGTCTTCACCCCGGTCGCACCCGGGTAGCTCCCCAACAGCTCGTTGCGGCTCAGCAGCGCTCCCTGTCCCGGGAGCGAGACCAGCTCCCGGCCGAGGATCGGTCCGAGCTCGGGATGCTGCAGCCCGGCCGCGGACAGCAGCGCGAGATCACGGGCCGACAGCAGGTTGCCGTCGTCCAGGCCGGAGACGCTGACGAGCTCGAGCCCCTCGACCCCCAGCGCCGCAGCGTCCTGCTCCATCAGGGTCAGGAACGCCTCCCGCGAGCCGGCGATGTGCACCGCGATCGCCTCCGCGGCCTCGTTGCCGGACCGGGCGATGAGGGCTTCGACGAGCTCCTCGATCGTCCAGGTCTGTCCCGGCTCGAGTCCGGCGCTCGAGCCCGCCACGTCGAGCACCTCGTCCCCGATCGTGACCTCCTCGTCCAGCGCGGCACGCTCGAGCGCCGTCAGGGCCGTCAGCACCTTGATGGTGGAGGCCACGGGCCGACGGGTGTCCCCGTCCCGCTCGGTCAGGACCTGACCGGTCTGGACGTCCAGCAGGAGGTAGGAGGTGGCTTCGACCCCGATCGCCCGGGGCCACGCCTCCGGCGGGGTCTGAAGCAGCGGTGCTGGACCGGGCTCGAGGACGGCCGTGGCGGTCCCGGGGGCCGCGAGCAGCCCGGCCGCGAGCACCGCGGCGAGCAGCCGGGCGGTCCGCGACCGCGACGTCGGCCCCCTCACGGGCGCAGCAGCCCTCGCAGCCGCTGCACCAGCAGGGCCCGGTGTAGCGCCGCGCCGGCGTCGGCCAGCAGGTCGAGTTGCTCCCCCGCGCGGGTCCGGCTGTCCGGGTTGCGCTGGCGCAGCAACGGCCCCACGAGCTGCTCGGCCAGGGCCAGCTCGCGCTCGGCGAACTGGCGGTACATGCGCAGGTGCCGGACCTCCAGCCCGCCGCCGAGCAGGTGCCCGGCCATCGCCGCCACCTCGACCGACTCCGCGTCGTAGGGCGGTCCCGCGAGCAGCCCGTGCTCCACCAGACCCGCGACGTCCGCCACCTCGAGCCCCGCGGCTGCCGCGAGCCCTTCGGTGTCGAGGTGGAGCTCCCCCGCGACCGGGTGCGAGGGCAGG
>JBKHDS010000149.1:0-6276 GCA_046541215.1 Nitriliruptoraceae bacterium | reverse complement strand
GCTCGGTGACCGACCACGTCCGGCTGCTGCACCGCATGGGTCCGAGCCTGGAACTGTCGATGCTCGCCGCCACGCAGCCGGCGGAACTCGGACTGCGCTCGACGACGCTGCGCCAGGTGCTCGACCGGCAACGGGTCGACCTGGAGGCGCTCAGCGCCGCCAACGTCGCGATCGCGGCCGCCGAGGCCCGCCAGGAGGAGCTCGTCGCCGAGCAGACAGCCTGGACGCGCACGCTGGACGAGCGCAACGCGGAGCTCGCCGAGCTCGTGGCTGCGACCGCCACGGAGGTGAGCGAGCTCGAGGAGTTGCTGGACCTCACCGTCGAGCGGGAGGAGCTCGAGGCCGCCCGGCAGCGGGCGCTCGAGCAGCAGGCCGAGGCGCAGCGCACCTCGGCGGGCGGGGCAGCGGCGAGCGGGCCGGCAGCCGCCACCCGGTCCTCGGTCGGTGGCGCGGTCGGGGTGGCGCTGAGCCAGATCGGCAAGCCCTACTCCTGGGGCGCGACCGGACCTGGCGCCTTCGACTGCTCGGGCCTCGTCACCTACGCCTACCGCGCGGTCGGCATCACCCACCTGCCCCGCTCCTCGGCCGCGATGTACGGCGCGACGACCCGGATCTCCCGCGCCGATCTGCGTCCCGGCGACCTCGTCTTCTACTACTCCCCCGTCAGCCACGTCGCCATCTACATCGGCAACAACCAGGTCGTCGAGGCACCCAACAGCGGCGCCACGGTGCGGGTACGCACCCTGCAGGGGCCGATCACGGGGTTCGGGCGGGTGTGACGGCGGCGGTGGGGAGCGCTGCACGCGTCGGCATCGACGTCGGCGGGACCTTCACCGACCTCGTGTCCGTCGACGGCGACGCGGTGCGCGTCGCGAAGGTGGCCTCGACCCCTGCCGACCAGTCGCTCGGCATCGAGGCGGCGCTGGACCGCGCCGAGCTCGACGCCTCGACGCTGGCCCGGTTCGTGCACGGCACCACCGTGGCGACCAACACCGTGCTCGAGCGGGACGGGGCGCGCTGCGTCCTCATCACCACGGCCGGCTTCGGTGACCTGCTGCACCTCGCCCGGCAGGACCGGCCGCACCTGTACCGTCTCGACGCCCGCCGGCCCGATCCGCTCGTGCCGCGCCACCGGGTCATCGAGGTCACCGAGCGTGTCGAGGCGGACGGGGGTGTCTCGCTCGCGCTCACCGACGCCGAGGTGGCGCGGATCGTCGCCGCGGTCCAAGCAGCGGCACCGGAGTCGATCGCGATCAGCCTGCTGTTCGGCTTCCTGCACCCCGATCACGAGCAGCGTCTGGCGGCCGCCCTCGAGCCCCTCGGGGTGCCCGTGACCCGCGCCAGCGAGCTGTTGCCCGTGCTGCGCGAGGTGGAGCGGACCTCGACGGCGGTGCTGAACGCCTACCTCGGCCCGCGCATGGCCCGCTACCTCGGCGCCCTCGAGGGGCGGCTGCAGGCCCGCGGGCTCGGCGTCCCCGTCGAGGTGATGCGCTCCGGCGGCGGCACGGCCACCACAGCGGTCGCGGCGCGCGAGCCGGTGCGGGCGGTGCTGTCGGGTCCGGCCGCGGGCGCCTGGGGTGCCGCGGCCCTCGGCCGTGTGGTCGGGCTCAGCGAGGTGATCGCCTTCGACGTCGGCGGGACCTCGACCGACGTCACCCTCATCACGGGCGGGGCGCCGCGGACCACCGCGGACGGCGCGGTCGCCGGCCTTCCGCTGGCGGTGACCACGACCGACCTGCACACGATCGGCGCCGGCGGCGGCTCGATCGCCTGGCGGGACCCCGGCGGTGCGCTGCGCGTCGGACCCCGCTCCGCGGGCGCGGAGCCCGGGCCGGCCTGCTACGGACGGGGTGGCACGGAGCCGACGGTCACGGACGCGAACGTCCTGCTCGGACGGCTCGACGCGGCGGTCCGGCTCGGCGGCGCGATGCCGCTAGAGCCAGCCCGAGCCGAGGCGGCCGTCGCCCGGCTCGGGGTCCAGCTCGGGCTGGACACCACCGCGACCGCCGCCGGCATCGTCGCCGTGGCCGACGCCGCCATGGCCCAGGCGCTGCGCGTGGTCTCGGTCGAGCGCGGCCACGACCCGCGGGCGTTCGCGCTCCTGCCCTTCGGTGGGGCCGGCCCGCTGCACCAGGCGGCGCTGGCCGCTCAGCTCGGGTGCCGGCAGGTCGTCGTCCCCCCGAACCCGGGCGTACTGTCCGCGCTCGGGCTGCTCGCGGCACCGGTCACCGTGGACCGCGCCCGCGCCCACCTCGGGACGCTGTCCGATCCCGACCAGGCCGAGGCTCTCGCCGTCGCCTGGCAGGAGCTCACCGCCGATGCCCTGGCGGGGACCCGAGCGCAGGGGTTGGCCGACGCGACGGTGACCCGCAGCATCGACCTGCGCTACCGCGGGCAGGCGTTCGAGCTCGAGGTCACCGCGGAGGGGCTGCTGGCCCCCGTCGACGCGCCGGCCGGCCCGCAGGTGGCAGTCACGGCCCGGGCGCCGGCGCCGACGGTGTCAGCCACCGCACGGGGGCCGGCGCGCATCGACCCGGCCGCGCTCACCGAGCGGTTCCACGCCGCCCACGAGGAGCGCTACGGCTACCGGCGCCGGGACACCCCCGTCGAGGTGGTCACGGTGCGGGCCCGCGCCGAAGGTCCGGCACCGGACCTGCCGCTGCCGCGGCTGACCACCGGTGCAGGCGCCGAGCAGGCCACCCTCGCCGAACGCGAGGTGGTGGCGGACGGCGACCGGGTGCGTGCGGCGGTGCTGGAGCGCGCACGGCTGGGAGCCGGTGCGAAGCTGCGCGGCCCCGCCGTCGTGGTCGGCCTGGATGCGACCGTGTGGGTCGCCCCGTGGCAGCGCGGCGAGGTCACCGAGCACGGCATCCTCATGCTGGAGGAGGCCCCATGAGCCCACCGGTCGACGGGGTCGACCCGGTCACCCTCGAGGTCGTGCGCAGCGCCCTGATCGGGATCGCGGAGGAGGCGGGCGCGGCGCTGCGGCGCACCGCATCCTCCCCCAACATCAAGGAGCGGGCGGACTGCTCAACGGCGGTCTTCGATGCGCACGGCCGCATGGTCGCCCAGGCCGAGCACATCCCGGTCCACCTCGGCTCGATGCCGCTGTCCGTCGCGGCCGCCCGGGCCCTGGACGACCACCTCGGCGTCGGGGACCAGGTGCTGGTGTCCGACCCCTACGCCGGCGGCACGCACCTGCCGGACTGGACGCTGGTCGCGCCGGTCCACGCTGGTGTCGCCGGGCCGGACGAGGCCCCCGCGCTGCTCGGCTACGTCGCCACCCGTGCGCACCACGCGGACGTGGGTGGCGCGGCGCCGGGCTCGATGCCGACCGGTGCGGTGGACATCGTGGCGGAGGGCTTGCGGATCCCGCCGGTCAAGCTCCAGGTCGCCGGCCGCACCCAGCGGGACGTGCTCGCGCTGCTGCTCGCCAACACCCGCACCCCCGACGAGCGGCTCGGGGACCTCGAGGCCCAGCTCGGCGCCAACGCGCTCGCCGCTCGACGGCTGAAGGAGCTGGCCGCCGCCCGCGGCGTGGATGGCCTGGCCGCGGCGATGGCGGCGACCCTGGACCACGCGGAGCGCAGCGTGCGGGCGGCCCTGGCCGGGCTGCGCGAGGGCAGCGCAAGCGCCGAGGACGTGCTGGACGATGATGGCGCCGGGACCCGCGACATCGCCATCCGGGCCACCGTCACCATCGCCGATGGACAGGTGACGATCGACCTGACCGGGAGCGACCCCCAGGTGCCCGGCAACGTCAACGCGCCCCTGGCGGTGACCCTGTCGGCGGCCGTGTACGCCCTGCGGGCCGTCCTCGCCCCCGACCTCCCGGCCAACGACGGGCTGCGGCGGGTGCTCGAGCTGCGGACCACGGCGGGCACGATCGTCGACGCCCGGCCACCCGCCGCGGTGGCCGGCGGCAACGTGGAGACCTCGCAGCGCATCGTGGACGTGCTGTTGGCAGCCTTCGCGACCCTCACCGACGGCCGCGTCGGCGCGGCCAGCCAGGGGACGATGAACAACACGCTGCTCGGCGGCATCGACCACCGCACCGGTGCGCCGTTCACGTACTACGAGACGCTCGCCGGGGGGTGCGGAGCGGGTCCGTGGGGGTCCGGCGCCGACGGGACCCACTCGCACATGACGAACACGCGCAACACCCCCATCGAGACCTTCGAGCTGGCCTACCCGCTGCGGGTCGTCGAGTACCGGCTGCGCTCCGGGTCGGGTGGCCAGGGCCAGCACCGAGGTGGCGAGGGACTGCGGCGCGTGCTCGAGGTCACCGCGGAGGAGCTCAGCGCCTCGCTCGTGACCGAGCGGCGCCGGCACGCGCCGCCGGGCGCCGCGGGCGGGGGTGCCGGACTGCCCGGCCGCAACCACCTGGTCCGCGCGGCCGACGGCGCCGATGGCGCCGAGCAGGAGCTGCCCTCGAAGACGACCCTGCGGCTGCGACGAGGGGACCGCCTCATCGTGGAGACCCCGGGCGGCGGCGGCTACGGCACCCCCTGACGAGCGATGACCGCGGCCGACCCGCACCACTGAGAGGCATCAGGCCAGCCACCACCGAGCAGCACCGCCGCCCAGCATGACCGACCACCGCCAACCACCGCGACCGACCAGGAGTTCCGACCCGTGTCCGACGCCCCCAGCGCCGCTCGCGCCGCACTCGTGACCGACTTCGACGGCACGCTCACCGACCGCGACGTCTACGAGCTGGTGCTCGAGCACTTCGGACCGCCGCCGGGCGAGCACCCCTTCGAGGCCTACCGGGCCGGGCGGCTCACCCACCTCGAGGCGATGCAGCGCATCTTCGCGCAGGCCGATGACGAGCAGGCGCTCGTGGACCTGCTCCCTCACGTCGGGCTCCAGCCGGGCCTGCGGGACCTCGTCGACCGTCTGGACGAGGCCGGCTGGGACGTGGTGGTCGTCTCCGCCGGGTGCCAGTGGTACATCGACCGGCTGCTGGCCGGTGCCGGCGTCGAGGTCACGATCCACAGCAACCCCGGGCGGTTCGAGCCGGGACGCGGGCTCGTGATCGAGCGCCCCACCGGTGCCTTCGTCTCCGAGGAGGTCGGCATCGACAAGGCCGCGGTGCTCCGGCACGTGGGATCGACCCACGACCCGGTGGCCTTCTCCGGCGATGGCCTCGCCGACCTCCCGCCGGCGCGGCTCGTGCCGGACCGGCTCCGGTTCGCCCGCGGCGACCTCGCGGCGGCCGCCGCCGCGGAGGGCCTGCCGACCCGCTCCTTCGGCTCCTGGGCCGAGGTGGTGGAGCAGGTGCTCGCGACATGACCACGAGCCGCATCGCCATCCCCTCCCTGGTGCGCATCAAGCCGGGCGCGCTGGAACGGCTCGGGATCTACCTCACCCGGCCGGGCTGGCGCGCACCCGCGGTGTTCCAGAGCGCCGGCATGGTCCCCGCGATCCTCGGGACCGTGGAGGCCGCGCTCACCGGGGCGCGGATCGAGCCCGTGGTCGACGAGGAGGTCGAGGACGCCTCCATCGAGGCGGCGATGGAGGCCTTCACGGCACTTCCCCCGCGCTGCGACGCGGTCGTCGGGCTCGGTGGGGGCCGGGCACTCGACGTCGCGAAGTACGTCGCCTTCCTCGCACGCAAGCCCTACGTCGCCGTGCCGACCTCCCTCTCCAACGACGGCTTCTCCAGCCCCGGGGCGAGCCTCACCGTCCGGGGCCGGCGTCGGTCGCTGCCGAGCGCACTGCCCTACGGCGTCGTCGTCGACACGACGGTGTGCGGCCAGGCTCCCCTGCCACTGTGGCACTCGGGCGTCGGCGACCTCGTCGCCAAGATCACCGCCGTGCACGACTGGAAGCTCGCCTTCCACGCCGTGGGCACCCCGGTCAACGACCTCGCGGCGCTGCTCTCCGATGCGACCGTGCACCAGTTCACCGCCAACCCGGTGCGCACCGACGAGGGGGTCCGTCTGCTCGGCACCGCGCTCCTGCTCAACGGCATCGCGATGGAGATGTGCGGGTCCTCGCGTCCGGCCAGTGGCAGCGAGCACCTCGTCAGCCACGCGCTCGATGAGCTCAGCCCAGGGACCCACCTGCACGGCATCCAGGTCGGTGTCGCCACCTACCTCCTCAGCCACCTCCAGAGCCAGGGGACGGAGCGGATCGCTTCGGTGCTCGACCGTACGGGGTTCTGGGACACGGTCCGTGCCAGGCCCTTCGATCGCGAGGTGTTCCTCGCGGCCGTCCGTCGGGCGCCGTCCATCAAGCCCGACTTCCACACCGTCCTCGACGAGGTGGACG